>NZ_JBWOMN010000145.1:0-17241 GCF_056449545.1 Oceanicella sp.
GGCGGCCTTGCGCGACGCGGCCGCCGCGGCGGCGGCGGCGGCGGCGGACAGATCGACGTCGATGTCGGGCGCGGCGGTTTCAGCCTCGGGCGCGGGCGCGGCGGCTTCTGTCTCGGGCGCGGGCGCCGGCGCGTCGCCGAGAATCCGCGCCACGGCGTCGCCCTTCTCCGCCGCCAGGGCCGCCGAGGCGTTGAGCGCCAGGCGCTCTCCCGGCGGGATGATCAGCGTGGTCAGCCCGGATTTCGGCTCCGCCGCGAAGCGGCCGTTCTGGGGCCCCGGGGCCGGAACCTCGCCGCGCGCGAAGGCGTCGAGAATGGCGGCGAAGCTCTCGACGGTCAGGTCCTCGTAGAAATCCTTGCCGATCTGAGCCATGGGCGCGTTGGAGCAGGCCCCGAGGCATTCGACCTCCTCCCATGAAAACTTGCCGTCGGCGGACAGCTCATGAGGGTTCTCGGCGATCTTTTCGCGACAGACGGCGATCAGGTCCTCGGCCCCGCAGATCATGCAGGACAGGGTGCCGCAAACCTGCACATGGGCCACGGACCCGACGGGCTGCAGCTGGAACATGAAGTAGAAGGTCGCGACCTCGAGCCCGCGGATATGCGCCAGTCCGAGCATCTCGGACACGTTCTCGATGGCGGGCCGGGTCAGCCAGCCCTCCTGCTCCTGCGCGCGCCAGAGCAGCGGAATGATCGCCGAGGCCTGACGCCCCTCGGGATACTTCTTGATTTGCGCCTGCGCCCACGCGGCGTTGGCGGGGGTGAAGGCGAAACTGTCGGGCTGGTCCGGATGCAGGCGGCGAAGCATTAGCGGTCGATCTCCCCGAACACCACGTCCAGCGATCCGATGATCGCCGCGACGTCGGCCAGCTGATGGCCCGTTGCCAGATGGTCCATGGCGGCCAGATGCGGATAGCCCGGCGCCCTGATCTTGACCCGATAGGGTTTGTTGGAGCCGTCGGAGACCAGAAACACCCCGAATTCGCCCTTGGGGGCCTCGATCGCGGCGTAGACCTCGCCGGCGGGCACGTGGAACCCTTCGGTGTAGAGCTTGAAGTGATGGATCAGCGCCTCCATCGAGGTCTTCATCTCGTTGCGTTTCGGCGGCGCGAGCTTGCCCCGCTCCATCACCTCTTCGCCCTTGCATTTCTCCATCTTCTCAAGCGCCTGCCGCATGATCTTCAGGCTCTCTCGCATCTCGTCCATGCGGCAGAGATAGCGGTCGTAGCAATCGCCGTTCCTGCCCACCGGGATCTTGAAGTCGAATTCGCTGTAGCCCTCGTAGGGCTGCGCGCGGCGCAGATCCCAGGCCAGACCCGAACCCCGCGCCATGACCCCCGAAAAGCCCAGCTCCTGGACCTCCTGCCTGGAGACGACGGCGATGTCCACGTTGCGCTGCTTGAAGATCCGGTTGCCGGTGAGAAGCCCGTCGAGATCGTCAAGCACCTCGGGAAACGTCTCGGTCCAGGCCATGATGTCGTCGCAGAGCTGCTGGGGCAGGTCCTGATGCACCCCGCCGGGGCGGAAATAGGCGGAATGCAGCCGCGCCCCGCAGGCGCGTTCGTAGAACACCATCAGCTTTTCGCGTTCCTCGAACCCCCAGAGCGGCGGCGTCAGGGCCCCCACGTCCATGGCCTGCGTGGTGACGTTCAGCAGGTGGTTGAGGATGCGGCCGATCTCGGAATACAGCACCCGGATCAGCGATCCGCGGCGCGGGATCTCGACCCCGACCAGCTTTTCGATGGCCAGACACCAGGCGTGTTCCTGATTCATCGGGCAGACGTAGTCGAGCCGGTCGAGATAAGGCAGGTTCTGCAGGTAGGTGCGGCTCTCCATCAGCTTTTCGGTGCCGCGATGCAGCAGGCCGATATGGGGGTCGCAGCGCTCGACCAGCTCGCCGTCAAGCTCCACCACCATGCGCAGCACGCCATGCGCCGCCGGATGCTGGGGTCCGAAATTGATGTTGAAGTTGCGGATGCGCTGCTCGGCGGTCTTGAAATCCTGCCCGTCCATCACGTCGCCTCCTGCTTTTCATCGCCGGGGAGGATGTATTCGGCGCCCTCCCAGGGCGACATGAAGTCGAATTGACGATAATCCTGGGTCAGCGTCACCGGCTCGTAGACCACGCGCTTCTGTTCTTCGTCGTAGCGGGTCTCGACAAAGCCCGTGGTGGGAAAATCCTTGCGCAGCGGATGGCCGCGGAACCCGTAATCGGTAAGCAGGCGGCGCAGGTCCGGGTGGCCCGAGAACAGCAGCCCGAACATGTCGAAGACTTCGCGCTCATACCAGTTGGCGCAGGGGTGGATGCCGGTGATCGAGGGCACGATCTCGTCCTCTCGGGCGCTGGCCTTCAGGCGGATGCGGTGGTTCTGGCGCATGGACAGCAGGTGATAGACCACGTCGAAGCGCTGTTCGCGATCCGGATGATCGACGCCGCAGATGTCGATCAGCGTGGTGAACTGGCAGGCGGCGTCGTCGCGCAGGAAGCGCACCATCTCCGCCAGCTTGTCGAGCGCCACCTGCACGGTCAGTTCGCCATGCGTCACATGCGCGGACACGAACGCCTCGGGCTGGCGCGCCTCCAGCGTCGCGGCGATTTCCATGAGATCTTCTGACATGTCCCCTCCGTCCCCTCGGTCCCGTTCAGCGCGTCAGCGTGCCGGTGCGGCGTATCTTTCGCTGCAATTGCAGAATGCCGTAGAGCAGCGCCTCGGCGGTGGGGGGGCAGCCGGGCACGTAGATGTCCACCGGCACGATCCGGTCGCAGCCGCGCACGACCGAGTAGGAATAATGGTAATAGCCGCCGCCATTGGCGCAGGATCCCATGGAGATCACGTAGCGCGGTTCGGGCATCTGGTCATAGACCTTGCGCAGCGCCGGGGCCATCTTGTTGGTCAGCGTGCCGGCGACGATCATCACGTCGGACTGGCGGGGCGATCCGCGCGGCGCGAAGCCGAATTTCTCGGCGTCGTAGCGGGGCATGGCGGTGTGCATCATCTCCACGGCGCAGCAGGCCAGCCCGAAGGTCATCCAGAACAGCGATCCGGTGCGCGCCCAGTTGATGATGTCGTCGGTGGAGGTGAGCAGGAACCCCTTGTCCGCCAGTTCGTCGGACAGGATGCCGGTCATGACCTCGCGATCGGGGCCCGCGACATTGGCCAGCGCCGAACTCGGGGCCGAACTCGGGGCCGAACTCGGGGCCGGGTTGGGGGTCAATCCCATTCGAGGGCTCCCTTCTTCCACTCATAGGCGAATCCGACGGTGAGCACCCCGAGAAACACGATCATCGACCAGAAGCCGAACAGCCCTATGTCCTTGAACGCCACCGCCCAGGGGAACAGGAACGCCACCTCCAGATCGAAGATGATGAACAGGATGGCCACCAGATAGAAGCGCACGTCGAATTTCATCCGCGCGTCGTCAAACGCGTTGAAGCCGCATTCGTAGGCGGAGGTTTTCTCCGGATCCGGGCGGCGCACCGCAAGCACCAGCGCGGCGATGATCAGAACCAGCGCCAGCGCCACCGCCAATGCCAGAAAAATCAGGATCGGCAGGTATTCCCGGAGAAGGTCTTGCATGAGCGCCCCTTGCGTTGGCCGTGCGCTGACTCGCTATCCCGAAGCGCTGCGCATCATGGCTTTTGGGCTTCTAAACCCGAGGGGCAGTCAGGTCAACCGGAGCCGTCGGTCATGCGGCGCTTGCGAACGGAAACGAAATTTCGACGCCGATACGCGTCGCTCCGCCCCGGAACAAGGCTGGATTCGGCGTGCGCGGCGGCGTCATGACTTTGTTATTGCCGGGTTAATCCACTGCGGCGCCGATTCGCTGCTCCGCCTTGCGCGACCGAATGCGCGCCGTCCAACCACCGTCCCCGCGCCGCGCGGGGCGGCTGACAGGCGGCTGTATGCTGCGTTGCGGCAAGAAGATCGCGCGCAAGCGAGCGGCGCGCCCGCGCCCGGCCCGGCGGCGATGCGGCCGCAACGCGCGCGACGACGCGGCGCTCCGGCGGCGCTCAACCATGAATTGCGCTAGAAACGGCCGCCCCGAAACGGCGGGAAAGTGGCGCGGTTGACGGGGCTCGAACCCGCGACCTCCGGCGTGACAGGCCGGCACTCTAACCAGCTGAGCTACAACCGCGCTGACGATCGCTTGGCCAAGGGCCCCGGGCGGTCGGCCGGTCGGACATTCGCAGGGAATCGGACGGTGGCGCGGTTGACGGGGCTCGAACCCGCGACCTCCGGCGTGACAGGCCGGCACTCTAACCAACTGAGCTACAACCGCAGCCGTCCGCGCCCGACGAAGGCGTCTGGCGTGGGCGGCGTTTTAGGACTCGGCGCCGGGGGCGTCAAGCACTTATCTTCCCGCTTCTACCAAAGCGGCTTATGGTGTATCGACCTCGCTTATTGCGTGTGCGCCGATCGATTCAGGCGTTTCCGGATTGAACGGGGTCAAGGGATTTGCGCCGATGATGTCTTTTCCGCCAACCTCCTCGCGCCGCCTGGCGATCGCGGTTTTCGTGATGCTGCTGAGCCTGGCCCTGATCATGATCTACGCCGCCCTGACCATGGACGACCCTTCATCCGGCGCGGCGGGCGCGGCAGGCGGGAACGCCGCCCCGCTGACCGCGATCGCGGCCCCCGCCATGCCCGGGGCCGGGCCGCCCCACGGCGCGCCGGCCAAACTCGATCAGCCCTGAGCCGGCGCGCCGCTGGCCGCCGCCCAACCGCCGGGCGCGCTTGCCTTGCGGGGCCAAATGACCAATCTATCCGGGCAAGCCACGCTGGATCGGAGACCGGATGCTCAAAACCCTGCTCGCCCGTTTCGCCCGCGCGGACGCCTCGCCGATGCCCGAGGACGACGCCCGCCTGGCCCTGACCGCGCTGATGGTGCGCGCCGCCCGCGCGGACGGCGACTATGCGGCGATCGAACGCCGAACCATCGCCGACGCGATCGCCGCGCGCCACGCGCTGTCCCCCGAAGCCGTCGAAACCCTGCTGAGCGAGGCCGAAGCCGCCGAGGCCGTGGCCCCCGACACCGTGCGCTTCACCCGCCTGATCAAGCGCGCCGTGCCCTACGAGGCCCGCGCCGAGGTGGTCGAGGCGCTGTGGCGCGTGGTGCTCGCCGACGGCCGCCGCGACCCCGAGGAGGACGCCTTCCTGCGCCAGCTGGTGGCGCTTGTCGGCGTCTCCGATCAGGACAGCGCCCGCGCCCGGCAGCGCGCCGCGAACGGCTGAGCGCGGCGCGGGAAAGCGAAGCGCGCATCAGTGATCCGGCTGCCTGTCATGCGGACACATTGCGCGCGCTTTGTCATGTCTCGGAGCATGTTCGAGAAGGTGGAACCCCAAAGGCGGCGCGTTGTGAGTCACGGGGTGTCGATGTCAATGATGCCGGACCGACACGGATGCCCGAGCTCCGAAGGCGCATGCGCCCGACCGATTTGACGAACGGTCGGCGGGGCGCGATTGCGCCGATGACGCCCGATGCCGATCCGGTCGGGCGGCCACGCAAGACCGACAAGCGCGCGATCATCGAGGCCATCCTGCATTTCCTGCGCGCGGGCCGCTCGTCGTCGCGGTCCATGCCGCGGATATGCAAGATCGCGACGGGGCAAAGGGCGTTCTGAAACGCCCGCGCCGGGCTCCCTTTCGTGGAGCACGCCTTTGCGGATGGCGGCCACGCGGCAAAGCTTGCGGCATGGGCGCGGAACAAGACCGGCATCTGCATCGAGATCGTCCGACGCAGGCCATGCAGGAAAGGCGTCGTCGTCATTCTCGGGCGATGGGTTGTCGAGCGGACTTTCGCATGGGTCATCGAATGCCGACGCCTGGCGCGAGATCATGAACGCCTCACCAAGGTCGCGGAACCTCTGATCACGATCGCGGCGGCCGCCACCCCGATCAGGCGCTGGCCGGGAGGCGTCTCGAGCACGCTCTCACGCGTCATGGCGCCGCCGCATTTCGTTCAATGCCCGATGTCTTTCGGGGGGTGTTTCCTGAATGTTGCGGCATGGGCCTTCATGTCGGCGCCCAGCGACGCGAGCCAGGCATTCATCCTGTGGCCAACGGGGTATTGTTCCTTGGGGGCGATGAACAGGTTGAACGCCCATGGCGCAACGCCGACATCCTGCGCCGTTGCCATGTCGATCCACAGCGTCCGCCGCTGCGGCAGGATGACCTTCACGTGTGATTTGCATTCCCGCATCCGGATTGCCGCAAAGGTGGACCCGAACCGATACTGTATCTGTTCGCGCAGGCCTTGACCGTCATCGGCGATGAGAAACGAGCTCTGGTCGATGCCGTCGATATGGACATCCCCGGGCATGTCATCCAGCGCCCGCGCCACCCACGGCGTAAAGAACCCCGCCGGCATTGTCGTCAACATCGGCGCCCATCGTGACCAGCGTGCTTTCACGCCCAGCGCCCGGGGCCATGAAGTCCGGCGTCCGGCGCGCGGCCTGGGTGAAATTCCAGCCGGAATGGTCGGATTTCACCCGATCCTGGGGATGCAGCCGCAACCAGTTTCCCGCGCCACTTCGGAAAACCGCGTTTTCATGGCTGCCGGACGCTCGGGCTGTTGGGCGGCGAGATCGTTGACCTGAGAAAAATCCTTGCTCGGATCGTGAAGCTCCCATTGATCATCGGCCGAATCCCAATTGGCGATGCGCTCGACCGAGGCGGGCGCATCCCAGGGAAGCAACGGCCCGGAGGGCCTGCGAACCAGCCATCGAGATAGATGCGGTTGGGCCATGAGATGACCATCGGGTTGCGGGCGCCGCCAGAACGGGACCCCATGAGTTTGGTCCCCTTGAACGGCGTGCCGCCGGCCCAGGCCCATCCGGCATGATACATGCTGTCGGTCCTGGACGACCCGAGCGCTTCGATTCCTCCCAGCCGGTCGAGCGCCTCAAGTTGCTGCTCGACTGTGTCGGGAATGTTGTTCTGCGCCAGCAATTCGCCGATCGTTTCATTCCGGCCTTCGGCGCTGGAGCCGTTGTCGCCGAAAACGCAGAACGCCAGCGTGTTGCCTTTCAGGCCGCGCGCTTCAAGTCCGTCCAGCAGCCTGCCCACCTGCGCGTCGGCATGTTCGACGAAACCGGCGAATATCTCCATTCCGCGCGTTTGGAAATCCCGCTGGCTTTCGGGGATGCTGTCCCGGGATGCCATCGTTTCATCGCGCGGGGTCAGTGCGGGGTCAGTGCGGGGTCAGTTTGGTCCCGGCGGGAATGATCCCCAGCTCAGGCTGGCCCTGAAATGTCTGTTCGCGATAGACATCCCGGCGATCATCAACCTTGCCGCCGTATTTGTCGGCCCGTTCCGCAAAGATGCGGTGGGGCCCGCGCCGCCCTGGGCAAATGCCGGGGCGCCCGCGTCCATCAAGGCGGTCAGTGCTCAGCACTGATGCTGCCGGTCGCACCGAGGGCATGGCGCCGGCATGATCTTCTGGAACGAAGTCGCTCCAGTTCCTTGCTCAGGCCATTGAAGTTATTGGCGCACCCGACAGGATTCGAACCTGTGGCCTCTGCCTTCGGAGGGCAGCGCTCTATCCAGCTGAGCTACGGGTGCGTCGCGGGCCGATATAGCGCACCTCCCGAGGAGACGCAACGCGATTTGGCGGTCCCGGCGGGGCGATTCTCCGTCAGGGGGGCGGCGCGCGCAGATCGTCGATCGGCGCCGTCACCGCATGACGCAGCGCGCTCGGGCCGGGGGCCAGCGACGCCGCAGGCGCCGGGGCGACGAAGGCCTGCAATCGCGGGCGCGGGGCGGGCAGCATGCGCCTGAGGCTCGCCAGTTCGGGGAGCGGCGCCGGGCCCGCCCCGATCATCGCGGACAGGTGCGCGGGCGGGGGCGGGGGCGGGCAGGCATAGTGGATCATCATCCAGTCGACCCCCGCGACGACGCGATCCGCCTCGACCATGGCCAGCAAGCGCCGCGCCCCCGCTGGGCTCAGCAGGTAGGCGTCGGCGCCGGGGGTTTTGGGAAACCCGGGCGCGGACCTCGCCTTGGCCAGCCCGGCATGGCGGGCGATCAGCGTCGCGAGGGGCAGGAAATCCGGGTCGCCGGGGCGCGCCGCCGCCCGGCGCCACGCGGCGGCGCGGCTGTTGACGAGAATCATGTCCCAGGCCTCGGGCAGGATCGCGACGGTGTCGCCCCGCCCCGCCGCTTCGCCGACGGGGCGGCGGACAAGCGCCCCCTCCGCCCGCCAGCGCAGCGCGGATTCGAGCCGCGCGTCATCCTCGCAGATCAGCGTCGCGGCGCCGCTGGCGGCGACGCGCCGCCAGGCCGCCATATGGGCGAGGCAGCAGGCGAAGGCGCCGGGCTTGATGCGATCGCTTTCCCAGAAGCGCGCGGGCAGCAGATGCGCCCAGGGCGAAAAATCCGCGCCCGGGGCGTGGGCGTCCATGGCCTCGACGATCCCGAACCCCTGCCCCGCGCGCGCGGCGGCGGCGGCGAACCCGGCGCGGCGCCCGCCGTCAGCCGCGCGGCTGAGCAGCAGCACCGGGACCGGCGCCGCATCGCTCACCCGAACGGATCCCCGGGGCGCGCGGCCTTCTCGGCGATGCCCGACAGCCCCTCGCGCCGCGCCAGTTCGTCCAGCACCTCGTCAAGGGCGACGTCGCGCGCCGCCAGCATCACCAGCAGGTGGTAGAGCACGTCGGCGGCCTCGCAGACCAGGTTGTCGCGGTCGTTGACGGCGGCGGCGATGATCGCCTCCACCGCCTCCTCGCCGAATTTCTCGGCGCATTTTCCGGGCCCCCTGGCCAGCATCTTCGCGGTGTGCGAACTGGCGGGATCGGCGGTCTTGCGCGCCGCGATGACCGCCTCGAGCCGGGCCAGAACGCCGGCGCCGTCGCCCCCGCCGCTCACAGCCGCACCGGCACGCCGGCGGCGCGCATGTGGCGCTTGGCCTCGCCGATGGAATGATCGCCAAAGTGAAAGATCGACGCCGCCAGCACCGCCGAGGCATGGCCCTCGGTCACCCCCGCCACCAGATGGTCAAGCGCCCCGACCCCGCCCGAGGCGATCACCGGGATGCGCACCGCGTCGGCGACGGCGCGGGTCAGGGGCAGGTTGTAGCCCGACCGCGTGCCGTCGCGATCCATCGAGGTCAGCAGGATCTCGCCGGCGCCTTTCGCCTGCATCAGCCGCGCGAATTCCACCGCGTCGATGCCGGTCGCCCGCCGCCCGCCATGGGTGAAGATCTCCCACTTGCCCGGCGACACGGTTTTCGCGTCGATCGCCACCACGATGCATTGCGCGCCGAACTTGTTGGCGGCCTGGGCGATCACGTCGGGGTCGTTCACCGCGGCGGTGTTGAAGCTGGCCTTGTCGGCGCCGGCGAGCAGCAGCTGGCGCACGTCCTCGGGGGTGCGCACGCCGCCGCCGATGGTCAGCGGCATGAAGCAGTGCTCGGCGGTGCGCCGGGCGACATCCAGCAGCGTGCCGCGGTTTTCGTGGCTGGCGGAAATATCGAGGAAACACAGCTCGTCGGCCCCGGCCTCGTCATAGGCCATGGCCGATTGCACCGGGTCGCCGGCGTCGATCAGATCGACGAAATTGACCCCCTTGACCACGCGCCCATCCTTCACGTCGAGGCAGGGGATGATGCGGATTTTCAGCATGTTTTCGGCATGGCGAGCCCTCGGCGCGGCGGGTTTCGCCCGTCATAGCCGGTTCGCGCGGGCGTTTCAAAGGCGGTTTTCGCGACGCGCCGCCCGGATCCATCCGCCGATCGTCACCCCGGCGGCGCGGTTTCCTTGAACAGCACGCTCTGATCCAGCAGGTGGCGGGCGAACAGCGGCAGGCTGGCGGCGCCGATGGCGCGGGCGCCGGCGCCCACCTGCCCGGCGACGATGCGCGGCGGCGCGATGCCCTGGGTGTCGAGCCGCGCCGCCTCGGCGGCCGCCGCGGCGACGATGCGCGCGCGCACTTGCGCCGGAAAGGCGCCGTCGATCACCACCGCCTCGAAATCGATCACCGCAGAGGCCGCCACCGCCGCCAGCGCCAGGTTGCGCGCGGTGGCGGCGATCCAGTCGTCGAGCAGCGCATCGAAGCCCGGCAGGGTCTCGGGCCACGCGTCGGGCGTCAGCCACAGGGCGGAAGGATCGGCGCCGCGCGCGGTCATCATTTGCTCCAGCACATGGATGGAGGCCAGTTTCACCAGCTGTTCGGGGCGGCCGCCGGCCTGCGGAATCGGCAGCGAGCCCAGCGCCCCGGCGTTGCGGCTGCGCCCGACATAGAGCGACTGGTTCAGCGCCAGCCCGCCGCCGACGAAGGCGCCGACGAAAAAATAGCAGAAATCCGAATACTGCGCGCCGCGTCCGAACACCAGTTCGGCCCCGCAGGCGGCGGTGGCGTCGTTCTGGATGAAGATCGGCGCGGCGCAGACCCGCGCCAGTTCCGTTTCCATATCGAATCCGCGCCAGATTTCCAGATCCCCCGGGTCGCAGTCGAACATCTCCGACCAGTTCCACAGTTCGAACGGCATGGCGACGCCGACGCCGGAGATCCGCCGCCGCCCGTCCGCGGACAGCGCCGCGCTCAGTTCGGCGACGCCGCGCGCGGCGAAGCGCAGGATTCGCTCGGGACGGGGATGGGGGTAGATCTCGCGCCGCGCCGCGCGGGTTCGCCCGACGAAATCCATCAGCACCAGATCGGCGCTGCGCCGCCCGATCTTCAGCCCGAAGGAATACGCCCCGTCGGGGTTGAGCGACATGGGGATCGAGGGCTGCCCCACCCGCCCGCGCCGCGGCGCGCCGCGGATCAGCAGCCCGTCGGCCTCCAGCCCGCGCATGATCACCGTCACCGCCTGCGCCGAGAGTCCCGAGCGCCTGGCGATCTCGGATTTCGGCAGGCTTTCGTGGCGGCGCACCAGCGACAGCACCAGGCGTTCGTTATAGGCGCGCACGCGGCGCTGATTGGCGCCGCCGCCGGGGTCGATCACGCGATCCCGCCCGGCCCCGCCGCCCAGGTCATCGCCCGGGTCATCGCGCGGGGCATCGCCCTGATCGGCGCCCTGATCCCGATCCGTCGCGCCCTGTGCCGGGATTTTCGCCACTAGCCCTCCAAAGCCCTCATCGCCCCCGAATGCCCCCCAATGCCCCATCGCGCCCCGAAACCCGCCGGGCCGGCGCCGGCGCCGGCGCATCCGCGAGCATGACACGGGGCGCGATAATAAATCAAACCGCGTTATTAATTGACAGGCGCGGGGATCGGTGAAAGCATTTTGCCATGCCGCGTCGGGTCCGCCGCGCCAGGCCCAGGCAGGGCGGGCGGATGCGCGGCCGGATCGCACTGCAACGGATTCCAGCCACCCTGGGAGGGACACTCATGAAAAAGACGCTTATGACCACCGCCGTCTGCGCGCTTGCGCTCGGCGCTTTCGCGGTTCCGGCGATGTCCGCCGAAATCTCCGCCTGCCTGATCACCAAGACCGACACCAACCCGTTCTTCGTGAAGATGAAGGAAGGCGCCAGCGCCAAGGCCAAGGAACTGGGCATCGACCTGAAATCCTACGCCGGCAAGATCGACGGCGATTCCGAAAGCCAGGTGGCGGCGATCGAGACCTGCATCGCCGGCGGCGCCAAGGGCATCCTGATCACCGCCTCGGACACCGCCGGCATCGTGCCGACGATCAAGCTGGCGCGCGACGCGGGGCTGCTGGTGATCGCGCTCGACACCCCGCTCGACCCGATCGACGCCGCCGACGCCACCTTCGCCACCGACAACTTCCTCGCCGGCGAGCTGATCGGCAAATGGGCCGCCGCCTCGCTCGGCGACGCGGCCAAGGACGCGCGCATCGGCATGCTTGATCTGGCGGTCAGCCAGCCCACCGTGGGCGTGCTGCGCGATCAGGGCTTTCTCACCGGCTTTGGCATCGACATCGGCGACCCCAAGCGCTGGGGCGACGAGACCGACGCGCGCATCGTCGGCCACGACATCACCGCGGGCAACGAGGAAGGCGGCCGCAAGGCCATGGAGAATCTGCTGATCAAGGACCCGACCATCAACGTGGTCTACACCATCAACGAACCCGCCGCCGCCGGCGCCTATGAGGCGCTGAAGGCCATGGGCCGCCAGAACGACGTGCTGATCGTGTCCGTGGACGGCGGCTGCCCCGGCGTCGCCAATGTCAAGGACGGGGTCATCGGCGCCACCTCGCAGCAGTATCCGCTGCTGATGGCCTCGCTCGGCATCGAGGCGATCGCCGCCTGGGCCAAGGACGGCTCCAAGCCCGAGAACACCCCCGGCAAGGATTTCTTCGACACCGGCGTGGCGCTGGTCACCGACAAGCCGGTCGCCGGGGTCGAATCCATCGACACCGTCGAGGGCATGAACCGCTGCTGGGGCTGAGCCCGCGCGCATGGCCCGCCCGCCCTTGCGCCCTGCCCGACCCGTCCCGGCGGGCGGGCTTGACGGGCGGGCTTGACGGGCGGGCTTGACGGGCGGGCGATCACCGCCCGGCCATGCGCGGCCATGTGAACGAACCGGACGGGGCGGCGCGCGTGTCGCCCCTTCCCCGCCCACCCCCCGGATCCACGCCCGGATCCACGCTCATCCCCGCAAGCCCCAGGACGCCCATGCCGAACACATCCGCCGCCGAGGACGACTTCAAGACCGCGCTCAGCGGCGCCGATGAGGAGATCGCGAGCTTCGAGGAAACCGGCGCCTCGCCCCTGCGCGCGGTCCAGCACTGGCTGCACCGCACGCCCGCGGCGGTGCCGCTGATCGTGCTCACCCTGTCGGTGGCGGTGTTCGGCCTGCTGCTGGGCCAGAAATTCTTCTCCCCCTTCGCGCTCACCCTGATTCTTCAGCAAGTGGCCATCGTCGGCATCGTCGGCGCGGCGCAGTCGCTGGTGATCCTCACCGCCGGCATCGACCTGTCGGTGGGGGCGATCATGGTGATCTCCTCGGTGTTCATGGGCCAGTTCACCTTCCGCTACGGCATTCCGGCGGAAATCTCGGTGCTGCTGGGCCTGGCCGCCGGAACCCTGCTGGGCGGCGTCAACGGCGTGCTGGTCGCCTATATGCGCCTGCCGCCCTTCATCGTCACGCTGGGCATGTGGCAGATCGTGCTGGCCGCCAATTTCCTTTATTCCGCCAACGAGACCATCCGCAGCCAGGACATCGAGAAACAGGCCCCGATCCTGCAATTCCTCGGCGGCAAGGTGCAGATCGGCGGCGCGGTGTTCACCTATGGCGTGATCGTCTTCGTGCTGCTGGCGCTGCTGCTGGCCTATATCCTGAAGAACACCGCCTGGGGGCGCCATGTCTACGCCGTCGGCGACGACCCCGAGGCGGCGGAACTGTCCGGCGTGCAGGTCAGGAAGGTGCTGGTCTCGGTCTACGCCACCGCGGGGCTGATCTGCGCCATCGCCGGCTGGGCGCTGATCGGGCGCATCGGGTCCGTGTCGCCCACCGCCGGGCAGTTCGCCAACATCGAATCGATCACCGCCGTGGTGATCGGCGGCATCTCGCTGTTCGGCGGGCGCGGCTCGATCATGGGCATGCTGTTCGGGGCGCTGATCGTCGGGGTGTTCTCGCTGGGGCTGCGGCTGATGGGGGCCGACCCGCAATGGACCTACCTGCTGATCGGGGTGCTGATCATCGCCGCCGTCGCCATCGACCAACGCATCCGGGAGGTCTCGGCATGACCCGACCCATGCTCACCGCGCGCAACCTGGTGAAGCGCTACGGCAGCGTGACGGCGCTGGATCACGCCGATCTCGACCTCTATCCCGGCGAGATCCTGGCGGTGATCGGCGACAACGGCGCCGGCAAGACCACGCTGATCAAGGCGCTGGTCGGGGCCATCCCGGTCAACGAGGGCGAAATCCGGCTCGAAGGCGAACTGGTCAATTTCCGCTCGCCCATGGAGGCCCGCGAGGCCGGCATCGAGACCGTGTTCCAGACCCTCGCCCTGTCCCCCGCCCTGTCGATCGCGGACAACATGTTCCTGGGGCGCGAACTGCGCAAACCCGGGTTTCGCGGGCGCTTCCTGCGTCAGCTCGACCGCGCGGCCATGGAGCGCATCGCCCGCGACAAGCTCACCGAACTGGGGCTGATGACCATTCAGAACATCACCCAGGCGGTGGAGACCCTGTCGGGCGGCCAGCGTCAGGGGGTCGCGGTGGCGCGCGCCGCCGCCTTCGGATCGAAGGTGATCATCATGGACGAACCCACGGCGGCGCTGGGCGTGAAGGAATCGCGCCGGGTGCTGGACCTGATGCAGGACGTGAAGGCCAAGGGCTCGCCGATCATCCTGATTTCCCACAACATGCCGCATGTGTTCGAGGTGGCAGACCGCATCCATATCCACCGGCTGGGGCGGCGGCTTTGCACCATCAGCCCGCGGGAGCACTCCATGTCCGACGCCGTGGCCTTCATGACCGGCGCCAAGCAGCCCCCGCCCGAGACCGCCGAGACCGCCGCCGCCTGACGCCGCCGGCGCCTCCTGTCGGCGACAGGCGCGGCCCGCCCGGCCCGTTCAGGTCGGGCATGGGAAAATCGGCAAGCCCGTTAATCTTTCTCAACGCGTCATTAACGAATCACCGAACGGTCATTCTGCCAATCACGGCGAAACTGGGGCAATGCGACTCGTTTGTTAACAAAAGGTTAAAATCCGCCCTCTCCCCGATTATGGCGATGCACAGGCGATTTCGTTCATGACACATTAAGCTCGTGAAGTGGCGTACAGTGACTTCTCCGGGGCTTGGGCAAGTTGATCCAGGCTGTATCGGATCGAATGCGTAGCGTGTCGACCCAGCCCCGGAGGCCCTTCTCCGACGCTGACATTGTTTGCGATGTTTCGGCCCTCCGCCTTGTCCGGGCGGCGGGCCGAACGCGGTCCCGGCCATGCCCGGCGCATAGCCTTCAAGGCAGTTCAGACCCGCGAACCCGGGGTTTTTCCGCCTGTCGCCGTCCGCGCCGCGTTGCGCCGGGCGCGCGCGGGCGCCACAGTCGCCGCCATGACCCGCGATCCGGGCAAAGCCGCGCAGACGGCCGCCGCCGCGCCAGCCCCCGAGGGAGGACCCCATGCCCGAAACCGCCGACCCCATCACCCTGTTCAGCGCCCGAAAGATCATCACCATGGACCCCAACCGCCCTGCGGCAAGCCATGTGGCGGTGCGGGACGGGCGCGTCCTTGCGGTCGGCGGCCCGGATTGCGCCGCGCCCTGGGGCGGCGGGCGCCCCGATGACCGGCTCGCGGATCATGTGCTCATGCCCGGCTTCGTCGAGGGCCACGCGCATCTCATGGCCGGGGCCATGTGGCGCTACGCCTATGCCGGCTATCACGATCGCACCGACCCCGCGGGCAAGCTGTGGAAGGGGCGCACCGACATCGGCGCGGCGCTCGACGGGCTGCGCGCGGCGCAGGCGGCGATCGCCGCCTCCGCCACGCCCGACGCGCCGCTTTTCGCCTGGGGGTTCGATCCGATCTTCCTGACCTCCGAACGGCTCAACCGCCACCACCTCGACGCGGTGTCCCCGGATCGCCCCATCGCCGTGCTGCATTCGAATTTCCACCTGATGACCGCCAATTCCGCGGCGCTGGCGCTGGCGGGCTACACCCGCGAGACCAATGTCGAGGGCGTGGCCATGGATGACGACGGCCCCACCGGCGAATTGCAGGAAATGGCCGCCATGTTCCCGGTGCTGCGGCGGCTCGGCGTCGATTTCCGCGCCCTCTGCGCCACGGATTCGGCGCTGCGCGACTATGCCGAGACCGCGCGCCTGGTGGGCGTCACCACCTGCACCGACCTGTTCGCGACGCTGGAGCCCGGGGACATCGACGCGCTCGCCGCCATGACCGCCGGCGACGATTTCCCGCTGCGGCTGGTTCCGGCGCTGGGCGGGCTCGGCGCGCCGCCCGAACAGATCGTCGCGACCGCGCTGGCGATGCGGGAAAAATCCACCGACAAGCTGCGCCTCGGGGCGGTGAAGCTGATGACCGACGGCTCGATCCAGGGGTTTACCGCGCGCATCAAGTGGCCGGGCTATGTCAACGGCGTTCCGAACGGCATCTGGAACACCGCGCCCGAACAGCTTGACGCGCTGTGCGACGCGCTGCACGGGGCCGGGTTGCAGATGCATATCCATGTCAATGGCGACGAGGCGTCGGAGGCGGCGCTGGACGCGCTGGAAAAGGCCATGGCGAAACATCCGCGCCGCGATCACCGCCATGTGCTCCAGCACGGACAGATGATCGGCGCCGACCAGTTCGCGCGCATGAAGGCGCTGGGGCTTTGCGCCAACCTGTTTTCGAATCACATCTTCTATTTCGGCGACCAGCATGCGGCCCTGACCATCGGCGAGGATCGCGCGCAGCGCATGAACGCCTGCCGTTCGGCGCTCGACGCCGGGGTGCCGCTGGCGATCCATTCCGACGCGCCGGTGACCCCCATGGGGCCGCTGCACGTGGCCTGGTGCGCGGCGAACCGGCTGACGGGATCCGGGCGGGTTCTGGGCGAGGCGCAGCGCATCACCGTCCCCGAGGCGCTGCGCGCCATCACCCTGGGCGCCGCCTACACGCTCAAGCTCGATGCCGAGATCGGGTCGATCGAGACCGGCAAGCGCGCCGATTTCGCGGTGCTGGGAGAGGATCCTCTGGCGGTCGCGCCCGAGGCGCTGCGCGACGTTGCGGTGCTGGGCACGGTGTTCGGCGGTCAGGTCCGCCTGTCGTGACCCTGGCGCCGCTGCCGGTGACGGTGATCTCGGGCTATCTGGGCGCCGGCAAGACCAGTCTGATCAATCACCTGCTGCGCCACGCGGACGGGCGGCGGATCCTGGTGCTGGTCAATGATTTCGGCGCCATCAACATCGACGCCGACCTGCTGGAAAGCGCCAGCGAGGACACCGTCCTGCTGTCCAACGGCTGCGTCTGCTGCACCCTGGGCGGCGATCTGATGCATGCGCTGGGCGACGCGCTGGACCGCCGCCCGCGCCCCGACTGCCTGGTGATCGAGGCCAGCGGCGTCGCCGAACCGCGCCGCATCGCCGCCGTCGCCATGGCCGAACCCGAGATGCGCCCCGGCGGCGTGGTGACGCTGGCGGACGCCGAAAACCTGGTCGCGACGCTCGACGATCCGCGCATCGGCGCGCAGGTCGGGGCGCAGATCGCGGCCGCGGATCTGGTGGCGCTGACGCGGGGCGACCGGGTCGATCCCGCACCGGCGCTGGCCCGCATCGCGGCGCTGAGCGACGCGCCGGTGGCGGCGGCCCCGTTCGGGCGGCTGCCACCGGCG
>NZ_JBWOMN010000146.1:0-4362 GCF_056449545.1 Oceanicella sp.
CCCGGGCTTTCGCGCACCGCCTGCGCGGCGGCGGTCCTGCGCCCGGGGCGGCCGGGGCGGCCGGGGCGGGGCGTCCGCTCAGCGCAGCGTCGCCTCCCAGGCGCCGCTGGCGACCTCGCGCGCGATCAGGCCGAGGATCAGCCCGCGGATCGCTTCGAACAGCCGGTTCGAGGCGTAGTCCCGCCGATGCCCCAGATACAGCAGCCGCGACAGGTCGGGGCGGATGACCGGGCGCGCGTGCAGGGCGCCCGAGGCCAGGTGTTCGCGCACGAAGATCTTCGGCGCCAGCGTGCAGCCGAGCCCCGCCAGCACGCCGTTGGTGATGCCGGAGATCGAATTCAGCTTCAGCGGCGAATTCGCCGCCAGCCGGGTCAGCAGGCCGGGCCGATCGATCAGCGCGCGCGACGAGGCCCCCTGGCGCAGCAGCAGCACCGGCAGCCTGGCGAGGTCGTCGAACGCGATCGGCGCCGTCGCGCCCGAGATCACCTCGCGCCGCCCGACGCAGAGCACCTCTTCCTCCAGCACCGGGGCCATGGTGATCCGCTGATCCCGGTGGGGGTTGTAGAACAGCGCCAGATCCACGTCCGAGGACAGAAGCCCGGCATGGGTGGCGCCCGACAGCGCCTCGACGATCGACAGGCGCACCTTGGGGAATTCGTCGAGAATGGCCTTCATCAGCGGCAGGCCGATGCCTTTCATCACCGAATAGGGCAGGCCGACCGAGAATTCCCCGGCCACGGTTTCGGAATCGCGCAGCATGTCGCGCTCGGCGTTGCGGATCGCCTTCAGGATGCGGCGCGCATGGGCCGCCAGCCGATGCCCGGCGGCGGTGGGCTCCATGCCCCGGGGCTTGCGCAGGAACAGCGGCGCGCCGATCTCGGCCTCCAGATTGCCGATGTGATGGCTGAGCGCCGATTGCGCCACCGCCAGATGGCTGGCGGCGTGGGACAGGTTGGCGTGTTCGAACACGGCGATGAAATAGGCGAGCTGACGGACATCCATGGGAGACCATTCTAATATCCAGAACGCAATCTTCCAGACATTATGCTTTTCAGAACCCGAAATCGCGGTCACCATCGTCGCCGACCGATCAACGCCAAGCGCGCAGGCCCGATGACCGACCCATTGCCCCTGAAAGACATCCGCGTCGTCGAGATGAGCCACATGATCATGGGGCCGTCCTGCGGCATGATTCTGGCGCAGCTCGGCGCCGAGGTGATCAAGGTCGAACCGCCCGGGGGCGACAAGACCCGCGACCTTGCCGGCATGGGCACGGCGTTCTTTCCGCTGTTCAACCGCGGCAAGCGCAGCGTGACGCTGGATCTGGCGACCGGGGCCGGGCGCGCGGCCTTCGACGCGCTGATCGCCACCGCCGACGTGTTCATCGAAAACTTCCGCGACGGCCAGCTTGAACGCCAGGGCGTCGACGCGGCGACCCTGCGCCGGCGTCACCCCAAGCTGATCGTCGCCGGGCACAAGGGGTTCCTGTCGGGCCCCTACGAACACCGCCCGGCGCTCGACGAAGTGGTGCAGATGATGAGCGGCCTGGCGATGATGACCGGGTCGCTGGAAAATCCGCTGCGGGTCGGGTCCTCGGCCAACGACATCATGGGCGGCATGTTCGGGGTGATCGGCATCCTCGCGGCGCTGCTGGAGCGCCGCAAGACCGGCAATGGCAAGGAGATCCGCATCGGCCTGTTCGAAAACTGCCTGTTCATGGTCGCCCAGCACATGGTGCAGCACGAATTGACCGGCGCGCCCTCGGTGCCCATGCCCGACCGGGTGCACGCCTGGCCGATCTATGACCGGTTCCGCACCCGCGACGGCGAACAGATTTTCATCGGCGTGGTGACGGACGGCCATTGGCGGGCGTTCTGCGAAACCTACGACCTGCCGGAATTCCTCGCCGATCCGCGCTTGCAGAACGCCACCGACCGCATCGACGCGCGCGGCTGGACGGTGCCGGTCGTCGCGAAGATGGTGGCGACGCGGGATCTGGCGGATCTGATGGCGACGCTGGACCGGCTGAACATCCCCTTCGCCCGGATCAACCGCCCCGAAGACATGTTTGACGACCCCCATGTGCTGCGCGAGGGCGGGCTGGTCAGCGCGGTGAACACCGACGGCAGGCGGTTCCGCACCCCGGCGCTGCCGCTGGAGCTGGACGGGCGCGGGCTTGGCCAAGGCCTGACCGTGCCCCGGCTTGGCGCCGACACCGACGCGGTGCTGGCGGAACTGGGGCTGAACGCGGAGACCGCCGATGGCTGAGATCAACGACATCTACCCGCCGGGCCGGGTGACCCTGCGCGAGGTCGGCCTGCGCGACGGGTTGCAGATGGTGAAGGCCTGGCCTTCGACCCGAGGCAAGCTGGACTGGATCGAGCGGGAATTCGCCGCCGGGATCCGGCATTTCGAACTCGGGGCCTTTCTGCCGAAGGACCGCTACCCGGCCTTCGCCGACATCGACGCGCTGATCGCCCGGGTGGCGGCGCTTGAGGGCGCCCATGGCGCCGGCCTCGCGCCCAACAAGCGCGGCGCCATGACCGGGTTCGCCAGCGGCGTGGCCGAGATCCACTGCGTGGTTTCGGCCAGCGAGGCGCATAACCTGGCCAATCTCAACCGGTCATGCGACGCGACGCTGGCCGAGATCGCCGAGATCTGCGCGCTGCGCGACCAGATGGACGCCCCGCCGCTGATCGGCGTCGGCGTGGCCATGGCGTTCGGCTGCTCGATCGCCGGCGCGGTGGATCCCGGGACGGTTCTGGCGCTGGCCGGGCGGTGTTTCGACATGGGCGCCGACATGGTGTCGATCGCCGACACCGTGGGGTTCGCCGGGCCTCGACAGGTGGCGCGGCTGGCCGACGGAATGCGCCGGCTGGCCGGGGATCGCCCCTTCGGCGTGCATCTTCACGACACGCGCGGCATGGGCGTCGCCAACGCCGCGGCGGCGCTGGACGCGGGCGTGCGGGTGCTCGACGCCTCGCTGGGCGGGCTGGGCGGCTGCCCGGCGGCGCCCAGGGCCACCGGCAACATCGTGATGGAGGATCTGGCGTTTCTTTGCCGGACCGGCGGATTTGACACCGGCGTCGATCTGGAAAAGCTGATCCGGGTGCGCGAGGTGCTGGCCCGCGAAATGCCGGGCGAGGCGCTGCACGGCGCGCTGGCCAAGGCCGGTCCGCCGGGGATCGGCGCGCGCGCCGCGTGACCGGCAGACGAAACTGAAGACCACAACACAGGGAGAAGAAAAAATGAAACCACTTGCAGGATTTCTGGCCGGGCTGACGCTGGCCGCAGGGGCGATTGCGGGGCCGATCATGGGGCTGACCGCGGCCGCGAACGCCGCCGAGGTCATGCGCTGCAGCCACCAGCTGCCGCCCGCGCATCACATCGCCAAGGTGATCGACCGCTGGGCGGCGGAGATCGAGACCCTGTCCAACGGCGAGATCGACGTGCAGATCTTCGGCGCCAACAGCCTGACCGGGGCCAAGCAGAACGCGACCTCCGTGGCCAAGGGCGACATCGAATGCGCCTTCTCGATCAACCCGCAATGGGGCAAGACCCTGCCGCTGATGAACGTGACGCTTGGCCCGTTCGCGGTGTCCAGCCTTGACGCGCTGAACAAGTGGGACGGGTCGGAGGCGGCGAAGTTCCTCGAGGCCAAGCTGCTGACCAAGGGCGTGCGCAACGTCACCTGGATGTTCACCACCCGCAGCACCGCGATCACCTCCAACGGCAAGCCGCTGATCGCCCCCGCCGATTTCGAGGGCGTGAAGATCCGCGGGCTCGGCCCGGTGCCCGATGCGGGTTTCGTCGCCATGGGCGCCGCGCCCTCGGCCATGTCCGGCAGCAAGGTCTATCAGGCGCTGTCCACGGGCGTGATCGACGCCGGCCTGACCGATGTGTCGGCGGCGGTGTCGCGCAAGTATTTCGAGGTGCAGGACCACGTGACCGTGCTGCCGCTGTTCAGCATCTATTTCCACGGCTACGTGAACCCGGCCTGGTATGACGGCCTGCCCGCCGCCTCGCAAAAGGCCATCGACGAGGCCGGCGCCAAGGCCGCCGTCTGGGCGATCGAGGCCTCGGAGGCCTCCGCCGCCAAGGCCCCGGGCCAGCTGGCCGAGGCCGGGATGACGGTGCACATCACCACCGACGCGGAGAACGCGGCGCTGAAAGCGGTCATGGCTCCGGCCTTCGACAAGGCCTTCGGCGACGCTTCGGGCGAGGACGGCAAGGCGCTGCTGGCGCTGATCTCCAAGCTGTAGCGCCGGGCATGAGCACCGATGACACTGCGGGGGACGGGGGGGGGCGCGGGGGCCCCGCCCCCCGGGGTGGGCGGGGGGGGTGGGGGGGGGGGGGGGGGGT
>NZ_JBWOMN010000147.1:0-28310 GCF_056449545.1 Oceanicella sp.
GGGGCGTCTGCGCGGGCGTCTGCGCGGGCGCCTTCGCGCGCGCGCCGGGCGAGGGGCGCGGGGCGTTGGCGTGGGCATTGGCCGGGGCGGGCCTGGCGCGGCGCGGCGATCGGCGCCCGGCGCCGGAGCGTTTGGATGACGTCAAGACCACGGACCTTTCCTGCGCGCACGCGGCGCGCCGGAGCGCGGCACGCCGGTCGGCTGCTCTCGCGTCCGGCGCACGGAGTCAAGCCCGCGCCCGTCGCCCGGGGCGGATTTCGCCATCTCCAGCAGCGCGGCGATGCGGTTTTCCATCTTCGGATGCGTGGAAAACAGGCTGTCCACGCCGCGCCCGCTCAGCGGGTTGACGATGAACATATGCGCCGAGGCCGGGTCGCGCTCGGCGCGCTGCATGGGGGTCGCCCGCCCGCCGCCGCCGATCTTTTGCAGCGCCGAGGCCAGCCACAGCGGGTTGCGGCAGATCCTCGCGCCCTCGCGGTCGGCGGCGTATTCGCGGGTGCGCGAGATCAGCATCTGGATCAGCATGGCGATCATCGGCGCCAGCAGCGCCGCGATCAGCACGCCGACGAAGCCCATGGGGTTGTCGCGGTTGCGTCCGCCGCCGAAAAACATGCCGAACTGCGCCAGCATGGAGATCGCCCCGCCCATGGTGGCGGCGATGGTCATGATCAGCGTGTCGCGATTGCGGATATGGGCGAGCTCATGGGCCATGACCCCGGCGAGCTCCTCGCGGCTGAGCGAGCGCAGCAGCCCGGTGGTGGCGGCGACCGCGGCGTTTTCGGGGCTGCGCCCGGTGGCGAAGGCGTTGGGCTGGGCCTCGTCGATGATGTAGATCTTTGGCATCGGCAGCCCGGCGTTGCGGGACAGTTCGGCCATCAGCGCATGAAATTCCGGGGCCGAGGCGCGGGTGACGGGCTGCGCGCCGTAGCGGTGGAGCACCGCCTTGTCCGAGGACCACCAGGCCCAGGCGTTGGTCGCCAGCGCGACCATGAAGGCGATCGCCATGCCGGGCGCGCCGCCGATCATCCAGCCCACGCCCATGAACAGCGCGGTGAGGAAGGCCAGAAGGGCTGCGGTCTTGACGTAGTTCATTTCGGTCTCGCGAATTTGCCTCTCGACATGGGGCGGGTTAGGTGAGGTCGGGGGCGCGGGCGCGCCGGTTGCGGAGAGTCATATATGTCCGAGGACGGGAACGCGGAAGACGGGCGCGCAAAAACACGCCGGCTGGACGCGGCGGCGGCGCGGGCGCTGGCCGAGGCGGCGGCGCGGCGCGCACAGGCGGATTCGACCGGCGCGCCGCCGCGCCCGGTGGAGCTTGGCGGGCGCGACGGCCCCGAACCCACGCGCTACGGCGACTGGGAGCGCAACGGCGTGATCAGCGACTTCTGATCGTTTCGGCGGCGCGGCCCCTTGCCGCCGGCCCGGATTCGGGACCCGCGCCGGGGGGCGGCGTCATGTCGCGGCGATGCGCCCTGCGCTCGATGCCAGACGCCGGCGCCTGCATGCCGCGCGCCGCGGCTGCTGCGCTCAGCCGGCGGTTCGGATCGCCGGGGCCTCGTCGGGGCAGAAGATGTCGTGCAGGGTTTCGACCATTCGGCGCACGCGGCCGTCGGCGAGGCGATAATGCAGGTTCTTGCCGTCGCGGCGGCTTTCCACCAGACCTTCGAGCCGCAGCCGCGCCAGTTGCTGGGAGACCGCCGCCTGGCGCGATTGCAGGATGCGCTCGAGCTCGCTCACCGTGTGATCGCGCTGCACCAGCAGGCACAGGATCATCAGCCTGCCGTCATGGGCCATGGCCTTCAGGAACGACGTCGCCTCGGCGGCGTTGACCAGCATGGGATCGAGATCGGCCGACGCCGCGGCGGAATTCGCCGCCCGGTCGATGCGCGCCTCTGCGCCAAATGCCATTCGCTTTCTCCACCCCGATCAGCCCCGGTCGGGCGATGGCCGCGATCCGGGGGGCGTCTCTGAACTCGTCCATGAGCCCGTCATGAAGGCGCTCACGAACGCGCCCAACAATCCGCCCGTCAATCCGCCCGGTCAGATGACCCGGCTGTGACGCGCGCCGCCGGATTCAAAATACGCATCGAATGCGGAAGCCACAAGCCGTGTCCAGTTGCGGCCGGTCTCGCGGATCTCGAATCCGCCGTCCCGTGGGGCGAGACAGCCCGCCAGTTCGCCCTCCATGAGCCGCTGCGCGATGTCGAGGCAGGGGGCGGCGAAATCGCCGAAGCTTTCGGTCAGCGCCGCGCCGTCGAAGCGGAAATCGCACATCAGGCGTTCGATGACATGGGCGCGCATGCGGTCGTCGAGCGTCATTGCGCGGCCCCTGACCACCGGCAGCGCGCCGCCGGCGACCCGGTTCTGGTAATCCGCCGTCACCGGGGCGTTCTGCGCGTAGCCCTGCGGCAGGCGCGAAATCGCCGAGGCGCCGAGCCCGATCAGCGTCAGGTTGGAATCATCCGTATAGCCCTGGAAATTGCGCCGCAGGGTTCCGGCCGCCGCCGCCTTGGCCAGCCCGTCGCCGGGCAGGGCGAAATGGTCTATGCCCACGGGCACGTAGCCCGCCTCGGTCAGCAGCCGCACCGCCAGCGCCGATTGCGCCAGCCGCGCCGGCCCGTCGGGCAGGGCCTCCTCGGGGATCGCGCGCTGGCGGCGCGCCATCCAGGGCACATGCGCATAGCCGTAAAGCGCCACCCGGTCGGGGGCGAGGCCGATCAGCTGTTCCAGCGTGCGCCCGAGGCTGGCTTCGGTCTGGAAGGGCAGGCCGTAAAGCGCATCGACGTTGATGCCCTTGACGCCGCGCGCGCGCAGCCCGCCGATCACGTCGCGGGTCATCTCCCAGCCTTGCATGCGGTTGATGGTCGCCTGCACCTTGCGGTCGAAATCCTGCACCCCGATGGAGGCGCGGTTGACCCCGCCCGCGGCGAAGGCGTCGAGCCGCGCCTCGGTCATGTCGCGGGGGTCGATCTCCACCGCCACCTCGGCGCCGGGGGCCAGCGGCAGGGTTTCGCGCAGCAGCGCGTAGAGGTCGGTTATCTCGCCGGGCGACAGAACCGTGGGCGATCCGCCGCCCCAATGCATATGCGCGATTCGCAGGTGGTCCGGGGTCTGGCGGGCGACGTCTTCGATCTCGCGCCCCAGGAAATCCAGATAGCGCGACACCGGCGCGCTGCGGGTCGAACCCTGGGTGCGGCAGGCGCAGAAATAGCACAGCGTGTCGCAGAACGGGACGTGCAGATACAGCGAAACCGGGTCTTCGGGCAGCGCCGAAAGCCAGCGGGCGACCGTGTCCGGGCCGACGTCGCCGGTGAAATGCGGGGCCGTGGGGTAGCTCGTGTAGCGCGGCGCGCGCCGCGACAAGGCGCCCATGTCGGTCGATTCAGGTTTCGCGTTCATGGCGGCGAGGGTAGGGGGGGGGCGCGTCAACATCATTGACCCAGATCAAGTTTCGCGTGAAACTTTCGCCAGCAACAGGGAGCTCATGCATGCCCAACGCCGCCGTCAGACTTGGGCCGATCTCGCGCGATCGCTGTTCGGATTGCCCGATCAGGCATCGGGCGGTGTGCTCCTACTGCGGCAACGCGGAGCTGGAATTCCTCGACGCGATCAAAAGCTACCGCAGCTTTCGCCCCGGCGAGGAGATCACCGCCATGGGCGAGCAGACCGATTTTCTCGGATCGGTGGTGACCGGCGTCGTCAGCCTGTCGCGGATCATGACCGACGGGCGGCGGCAGATGGTGGGGCTGCTGTTCCCTTCGGATTTCATCGGCCGCCCCATGCGCCCCGAGGCCCCCTACGACGCCATCGCGGTCAGCGAGGTGAAGCTGTGCATCTTTTCGCGCACCCGCTTTGAATCGCTGCTGCGCAAGGCCCCGATGCTGGAGCAGCGGCTGCTGGAGATGACGCTGGACGAACTGGATTCGGCGCGCGAATGGATGGTGCTGCTGGGCCGCAAGACCGCGCGCGAGAAGATCGCCACCTTCTTCGCCATCGCGGCGCGGCGCATGGCGGAGGTCAATCGCGTGGAGCTGAAAAACGGCGCCAAGCTGGACCTGCCGCTGACCCGCGAGGACATGGCCGATTATCTCGGGCTCACCATCGAGACCGTCAGCCGCCAGATCGGGGCGCTGAAAAAGGCCGGGGTGATCGAGATGATCGACGCGCGCCACCTGATCATTCCCAACTACAACGCATTGCTGGAAATCGCCGGCGATGACGCGGATGGCGGCCTGATTCCCTAGGTCGCGCCCCCCCTCCCCCCGCGCCCGCGCCCGCCCCCGCATTGTCTGATCCAACGGCATGGCCCAGGCGTTCGGGCATGGGGTCAAGCGCGGGCTCGGGGTGACGCGGATGCCGTGCTTTCCGGGCGCGCCCGACCCGGCGCTGACCCGCCTGCGCGCCCTGCCGCCGGAACCATGCGCGGATATATGGATTCTCACCCGCCCGGATCTACGGAGGGTTGAGCGAATCCGGGCTTTCATGCGATACACGGCCGACGCGTTCCGCCGCCTGAGACCGGTTTTCAATGGTTTCGAAACCCTTGGTGAGGCAGGTGGTCGCGGAAGGGCCGATCGCTTGACCTAGATCAATGTTCCCCCGTGCAACAGGTTGCATAGGGGGCCTGATGCGGGCCCCGGTTCGCAAACACCCTAAAGGACGGAGGGGACGTTGGCTTCTGTAGTGAAACTGGTCGTGCTGGCGGGCATTGCGATATTCGCCATGCTTGCGGCGAGCTGGGGGCGGGATTTCGCATACCAGTTCCATGCGGTGCTGATCCTCGCGATTGCGGTGGGCTTGTTCATCTGGGTGCTGCGCGGCGTGGGCGACAAGAAGCCCGTCGTCGCCGAGGGGCCCGAGGAATACATGGACGACGTGGTCCGCGCCGGCGTCATCGCCACCACATTCTGGGGTGTGATCGGCTTTCTGGTCGGCGTGGTCATCGCCTTTCAGCTGGCCTTTCCCGAACTTAACCTCGAATTGCAGTGGACGGCCTTCGGCCGGCTGCGCCCGCTGCACACCTCGGCGGTGATCTTCGCCTTCGGCGGCAACGCGCTGATCGCCACGTCGTTCTACATCGTGCAGCGCACCTGCGCGGCGCGGCTCTGGGGCGGAAACCTGCCGTGGTTCGTGTTCTGGGGCTATCAGATATTCATCGTGCTGGCGGCCACCGGCTATGTGCTGGGCGTCACGCAGGCGCGCGAATACGCCGAGCCGGAATGGTATGTGGACATCTGGCTGACCATCGTCTGGGTCGCCTATCTGCTGGTGTTCATGGGCACGCTGATCAAGCGCAAGGAACCCCATATCTACGTCGCCAACTGGTTCTTCCTGGCCTTCATCGTCACCGTGGCCATGCTGCACCTGGTCAACAACATGGCGATGCCGGTGTCGATCTGGGGCTCGAAATCCTATTCGCTGTTCGCCGGCGTGCAGGACGCGCTGACGCAGTGGTGGTACGGCCATAACGCGGTGGGCTTCTTCCTGACCGCGGGCTTCCTCGGCATGATGTACTATTTCGTGCCCAAGCAGGCCGAACGCCCGGTGTATTCCTACAAGCTGTCGATCATCCATTTCTGGGCGCTGATCTTCCTCTACATCTGGGCCGGCCCGCACCATCTGCACTACACCGCGCTTCCCGACTGGGCGCAGACGCTGGGCATGGTGTTCTCGATCGTGCTGTGGATGCCCTCCTGGGGCGGCATGATCAACGGCCTGATGACGCTGTCGGGCGCCTGGGACCGGCTGCGCACCGACCCGGTGATCCGCATGATGGTGGTGTCCGTGGGCTTTTACGGCATGTCCACCTTCGAGGGTCCGATGATGGCCATCAAGGCGGTGAACTCGCTCAGCCACTACACCGACTGGACCATTGGCCACGTGCATTCCGGCGCGCTGGGCTGGAACGGCATGATCACCTTCGGCGCGCTCTATTTCCTGACGCCGCGGCTCTGGGGCAAGAAGCGCCTGTATTCGCTGACCCTGGTCAGCTGGCATTTCTGGCTCGCCACCATCGGCATCGTGCTCTACGCGTCCTCCATGTGGGTGTCGGGGATCACCCAGGGGCTGATGTGGCGCGAATACGACAGCCTCGGCTTCCTGGTGAACAGCTTCGCGGACACCGTCGCGGTGCTGCACCCCTACTACGTGATCCGCGGCACCGGCGGTCTGATGTTCCTGACCGGCGCGCTGATCATGGCCTACAATCTGTGGATGACCGTTCGGGTCGGGGAGCCGGCGACCGCCGAATCCGGGCCCGCCGTCGTTCCGGCCGAGTAAGGAGAGCGCGACATGAGCCTCATCAACAAGCATGGCGTGCTGGAACGCAACGCGACGCTGCTGCTCGGCGCTTCGCTGGCGGTTGTCGCCATCGGCGGCATCGTGGAGATCGCGCCGCTGTTCTACCTGGAGAACACCATCGAGGACGTGGAGGGCGTGCGCCCCTATTCCCCGCTGGAGCTCGCCGGGCGGGACATCTACATCCGCGAGGGCTGCTATCTGTGCCACAGTCAGATGATCCGCCCGATGCGCGACGAGGTCGAACGCTACGGCCCGTTCTCGCTGGCGGCGGAAAGCCAGTACGATCACCCGTTCCAGTGGGGATCGAAGCGCACCGGGCCGGACCTGGCCCGGGTCGGCGGGCGGTATTCGGACGCCTGGCACGTGGATCACATGCAGGATCCCCGCGACCTGGTGCCTGAATCGATCATGCCCACCTACGGGCATCTGATCGAGACGCCGCTGGATTTCGAATACATCGCCGATCATCTGGTGGCCAACCGTCGCGTCGGAGTGCCCTATTCCGACGAGATGATCGAAACCGCCAAGGCCGACGTGCTGGCGCAGGTCGACCCGGACGGCGACGATTTCGACGCCTTCATGGAACGCTACCCCAAGGCGCAGGTGCGCAATTTCGACGGGCGCCGCGAAATCACCGAACTGGACGCGCTGATCGCCTATCTGCAGGTGCTTGGCACCATGGTCGATTTCTCGACCTACGAAGTCGAAACCAACCGCTGAGGAGAACGGGAACATGGACACCTATACGCTTCTCAGGGAATTCGCGGACAGCTGGATGCTGCTGGCCCTGTCGGTGATCTTCGCCGGAATCGTGATCTACACGCTGCGTCCGGGAAGCCGGAAGCTGCATGACGACATCGCCAATATTCCGCTGCGCCACGATGACAAGCTGTCGTCCGACCCGCGCAGCGCCGGGGAGAAATGAGATGGCGGACAAGAAGGAAATCGACGCCCATTCCGGCGTCGAGACCACCGGTCACGAATGGGACGGCATCAAGGAACTGAACAACCCGCTGCCGCTGTGGTGGCTCTACACGCTTTACGCCTGCATCATCTGGGCGGTGCTTTACACCATCGCCTATCCGGCCTGGCCGCTGATCAACGGCGCCACGGGCGGGCTGCTGGGCTATTCCAGCCGCGTCGAGGTGATGGAAAGCATCGCCGAGCATGCGCAATCCCAGAGCGGCTACGTGGATCGCATCGCCGCGCAGGACATCGATTCCGTCGCCGAGGACCCCGAACTGCTGCAATTCGCGCTTGCCGGCGGCGCGTCGGTTTTCCGCAACAATTGCAGCCAGTGCCACGGCGCCGGGGCGGCGGGGGCCAAGGGCTACCCCAACCTGCTCGATGACGACTGGCTCTGGGGCGGCGATCGCGAGACCATCCTGGAAACCATCACCTACGGCGCGCGCAGCCCGGACGAGGAGGACACGAGGGTCTCGGACATGCCCGCCTTCGGCGCCGACGAACTGCTGGAGGACACCGAGATCGCGCAGGTCGTCGAACATGTGCTGGCGATTTCCGGGCAGCCCCATGACGCGGCGCTGGCCGCCGAGGGCGCGGCGGTGTTCGAGGAAAACTGCGCCGCCTGCCACGGCGATGACGGCGCCGGCACGCCGGAGCTTGGCGCGCCCAATCTGGCGGACGCGATCTGGCTGTATGGCGGCGACCGGGAAACCATCACCCAGACCGTCACCAACAGTCGCGCCGGCATGATGCCGGCATGGCGCAGCCGCCTGAGCGACGCGCAGATGAAGCAGGTCGCGCTCTACGTGCATTCGTTGGGCGGCGGTCAGTAGGCGATCGGCGCCGGCCTTGCGGCCGGGCCATGCGACCGGCGGGCGGCGACGCCCGGCGCGCTCCCTCCCGCCGCCCCTCCGGGCGGACGGGGGGGCGTTTCGTTTCCGGCGCCGGGGCGCGGCGGCGGGGCGCGCCAAGGTCCGGGGCAGGATCAATACCCGACTGTCAGGTTCGCCATACCCGAAGGGATTCGCGCGAATTCAGCATGTCTTCAGCAAGACCTGCCACGAAAAGGCGCATCTCCATGTCGTGTTTTTCGCCGGCGAGTTGATCTCGATCAAAGCGCGTGCCGGGGCGCAGGCCCAGAACCAGCGTCACCAAATCGAAAAAGAGGCCCTTCATGAGCGTGAATGATTCCGACGGCGGTTCAGGCGGCAAGCTCTACGCCGCGCGCATCCCGGTGTTTCCGCGCCGGGTGAAGGGCAATTTCCGGACGTTGAAATGGTGGCTGCTGGGCATGATGCTCACCGTCTACTACATCATGCCGTGGATCCGCTGGGACCGCGGCCCGGACATGCCGGACCAGGCGGTGCTGCTGGATCTGGCCAGCCGCCGGTTCTTTTTCTTCTGGATCGAGATCTGGCCGCAGGAATTCTACTACGTCGCCGGCCTGCTGATCATGGCCGGGCTGGGGCTGTTCCTGTTCACCTCGGCGCTGGGCCGGGTCTGGTGCGGCTACGCCTGCCCGCAAACGGTGTGGACCGACCTTTTCATTCTGGTGGAACGCTGGATCGAGGGCGACCGCAACGCCCGCGTCAAGCTGCACAAGCAGAAATACAACGCCCGTAAACTGCGCCTGCGCCTGACGAAATGGGCGGTCTGGCTGCTGATCGGGCTGGCGACCGGCGGCGCCTGGGTGTTCTATTTCGCCGACGCGCCGACGCTGTTGGCGGATCTGCTGACCGGGCGGGCGCATTTCGTCGCCTACGCTTCGATCGCCGTGCTCACCGCCACCACCTTCTTCTTCGGCGGCTTCGCGCGCGAACAGATCTGCATCTACGCCTGCCCCTGGCCGCGCATCCAGGGCGCGATGATGGATGAGGACACGCTGCTGGTCACCTATCGCGACTGGCGCGGCGAACCCCGCGGCAAGCATCGCAAGAAGGCCGGCGCCGAGGATCTCGGCGACTGCATCGACTGCAACGCCTGCGTCGCGGTCTGCCCCATGGGCATCGACATCCGCGACGGCGAGCAACTGGAATGCATCACCTGCGCGCTGTGCATCGACGCCTGCGACGACGTGATGGACAAGATCGGCAAGCCGCGCGGGCTGATCGACTATTGCACCATCACCGACAACCAGGCCGCCAGCGAAGGCAAGCCGACCAAACCGGTGTGGCGGCACATCGTGCGCCCTCGCACCCTGCTCTACACCACGCTTTGGGCCGGCATCGGCATCGCCATGGTGGTGTCGCTGTTCATGCGCGATTCCATCGACCTCACGGTGGCGCGGGACCGCAATCCCACCTATGTGACGCTTTCGGACGGCGCGATCCGCAACGGCTACACGGTGAAGGTGATCAACAAGAACAACAGCCCGCACAGGTTCCGCATTTCCCATCGGTCCGAGGATCTGCCGCTGAAGACCGCCGTGCAGGGGCTGGACTGGCTGGAATTCGAAGTCGAGGCCGACAGGCTGCGCAGCCTGCGCGTGTTCCTGACCACGCTGCCTTTCGCCAGGCCCGTCGAACGCGCCGACGTGGAGATCTGGATCGAGGACCTGGACACCCGCGAACGCGTCAAGGCGGACACGGTGTTCCTCGGCCCCAAGACGGGAGGCTGACCATGACCAAGCCGTTTACCGGGCGCAAGTTCCTGGCGGTGACCGTGGGCTTCTTCGCCGTCATCTTCGCGGTGAATTTCTACATGATGTATCGCGCCGTCAGCGGGTTTCCGGGGCTGGTGGTGAAAAGCTCCTACCAAGCCGGGGTCGGCTTTGACGAACGCCGCGCCGCGCAGGAGGCGCTGGGCTGGCGCATGCAGGCGCGCTACGAGGACGGCGGCGTGCTGGTGCGCATGTCCGATCGCGACGGCGCGCCGCTGCAGGGCCTGTCCCTGCGCGCCACGATCGGACGCCCCGCCACCGATGTGGAGGACCGCGAGGTGGCCTTCGCGGCCGTCGCCGAGGGCTATCGCGGGCCGACGCCGCTCGCCCCCGGCCGCTGGTCGGTGATGCTCAAGGCGCGCGACGGGCGGGGGCGCAAATACGAGGCCCGGGCCGAGATCTACGTCGAGCCCGACAGCTGATGGACGCGCTGGCTCCGGATGCGCCCGGCGCCAGCGCCGACGCCGACGCGCCCGACGCGCCCGGCCTTGCGGGCGGATGCTGCCCCGCCGGCGCGGCGCTGGACGCGGCGCGCATCGGCGGGCTTGAACGCTGGGCGCGGGAACTGGCCCCCGGGCGGATGCGGCTTGACCTGCTGGCCCCCGACCTGCATTGCGCCGCCTGCATCCGCAACGTCGAAACCGGCCTGGTGGGCCGCGCCGACGCGCTGCGCCCCGAGGGCGCCGCGGGCGTGCTGGCGGCAAGGGTCAATCTTTCGCAACGCCGCGTGGCGGTGGAATACGACCCCGCGCGCACCGACCCGCAGGGCGTCATCGACGCGCTGGCCGGGCTCGGCTACGCCGCTCGCCCCTTCGACGCGGCGGCCATGCGCGACATCGACCGAGACGCCGAGGGGCGCGACCTGCTGGCGCGGATGGCGGTCGCCGGATTCGCGATGATGAACGTGATGCTGCTCTCGGTGTCGGTCTGGTCCGGGGCGGAGGCGGCGACGCGGGACCTGCTGCACTGGGTTTCGGCGCTGATCGCGCTGCCGGCGGTGGCCTTCGCCGGGCTGCCCTTCTACCGTTCGGCCTGGAGCGCGCTGCGGGTGCGCCGGCTCAACATGGACGTGCCGATATCGCTGGCCGTGCTGCTGGCCGCCGGGATCAGCCTGTTCGAGACCGCGCAGGGCGGCCCGGACGCCTATTTCGACGCCTCGGTGTCGCTGCTGTTCTTCCTGCTGCTTGGCCGCTATCTGGACCACCGCACCCGGCGTGCGGCGCGGGTCGCCGCCGCCGAGCTGGTCGGGCTGCAGGCCCATGCCGCGACGCTGGTCGAGAACGGCGCCCGCCGCGCGATTCCGGTCGATGACCTGCGCGCGGGCGATCTGATCGAGATCGCCGCCGGCGAGCGCGCCCCCGCCGACGGCGAGATCGTCGAGGGGCTGTCGGACGTGGACCGGTCCATGATCACCGGCGAGAGCGCCCCCGAGGCCATGGGCCGCGGCGCCGCGATCCATGCCGGGATGCTGAACCTGTCGGCGCCGCTGACGGTGCGGGTCAGCGCCACCGGCGACGACACCCTTCTGGCCGAGATCGCGCGCATGATCGAGGCGGCGGAGCGCGCCAAGACCCGCTACACCCGCTGGGCCGACGCCGCCGCCGGCATCTACGCGCCCGCGGTGCATCTGGCGGCGCTGGCGGCCTTTGTCGGCTGGATGGCGGCGGGCGCGGATCTGCGCGACGCGGTGATGATCGCGGCGGCGGTGCTGATCATCACCTGCCCCTGCGCGCTGGGGCTGGCGGTGCCGGCGGTGCATGCCACGGCCGGCGGGCGGCTGTTTCGCGCCGGCGTGTTTCTCAAGGACGGCGCGGCGCTGGAACGGCTGGCGGATATCGACATGGCGGCGTTCGACAAGACCGGAACGCTCACCACCGGCGCGCCGGAATTTCTGGACGGCCCCGATGATCCCGCCGCCTGGGCGGCGGCGCTGGCGCTGGCGCAGGTCAGCCGCCACCCCTTCGCGGCGGCGCTGGCGGTCGCGGCGCGGGCGCGCGGCGTGATCCCCGCGGCGGCGACGGCGCTGCGCGAGGTTCCCGGCTGCGGCGTCGAGGGCGAGATCGCGGGCCGGCGCGCCCGGCTCGGCCGTCCGGACTGGTGCGGCGCCGGGGATGACGGCGACGCCTCGGCGGTCTGGCTCGCCATCGGCGAATCGGCGCCGCAGCGCTTTGAATTCGAGGACCCGTTGAAGGAGGACGCGGCCGCGGTGGTGGCGGCGCTGAAGGCGCAGGGGCTGGAGGTCTGGCTGATCTCGGGCGACGCGCCCGGCCCGGTGCGCCGCGCCGCGCAGGCCGCGGGGATCGACCATTTCGTCGCCCGCGCCGCGCCGGCCGAGAAACTGGCGCTGCTGGAAGGCTGGGCGGCGGAGGGGCGCCGCGCGCTGATGGTCGGCGACGGGGTGAACGACGCCCCGGCGCTGGCGGCGGCCTCGGTGTCGCTGTCCCCGGCCTCGGCGGCGGATGTGAGCCGGGCGGCGGCGGGGATGGTGTTCACCGGCGCGCATCTGGCCCCGGTGCTGACGGCGCTGCGCGTGGCCCGCGCCGCGCGCCGCCGGGCGCTGGAGAATTTCGCGCTGGCGGCGGTCTACAACCTTGTGGCGGTGCCGCTGGCGGCGCTTGGCTTCGTCACGCCGCTGGCGGCGGCGCTGGCCATGTCGGGGTCGTCGATCGTGGTGACGCTGAACGCGCTCAGGCTGAGGCGGGTGTCATGACGGTTCTGCTCGTGCTGATCCCGATCTCGATTTTCCTGGGCCTCTGCGGGCTGGGCGCGTTCCTGTGGTCGCTGCGCACGGATCAATACCGGGATCTGGAGGGCGACGCGGCGCGGATCCTGTTTGACGAGGAGGACCGTCCGCGCGCCGATCCCTCGCGCAAGCGGCGCGCGGACAGCGGGTCGGAGACGGAGCCGGAGGACCGGCGGTCCTAGGCGCGCCCATGGCGGCCGGATTGCGTTTCGCGGCGGGGTCCGGGCGAGGCCTTCAGGCGGCGGGCCCGCCCGGCGTGTCCGGCGTGCGGGCGTCAGAACAGAAAGTCATCCGCGTCGATGTCGCCTGCCGCGCCGAGCGCGATCACCACCGTGTCGCCAAAGGCGATGCGGGCGTCGTCGCCGGCGGCGGAAACGGCGATGTCGTCGAAACCGAGGCCAAGCCCGCGCAGGTCGATCCGGTCGGCGCCGTGGAAATCGGCGATGCGATCGGCGCCGTCGCGCATGCCGAACCTGAACAGGTCGCGCCCGCCGCCGCCAACCAGGAAATCATCGCCGGCGCCGCCCACGAGGCGATCGGCCCCGGCGCCGCCCTGAAGCCGGTCATGGCCGCCGCCGCCCTTCAGCAGGTCGCGTCCGGCTCCGGCGCGCAGATTGTCGGCGCCCCCCCCGCCCAGCAGCCGGTCGGCGCCGCCGCCGCCGAGGAGCCTGTCGGCGCCCGCGTCGCCGCGCAGCCGGTCGGCCCCGGCGCCGCCGCGCAGCAGGTCGTCGCCGCCCAGGCCGCGCAGGGAATCCGCGCCCTGCTGGCCGCGGAGGATATTGTCGCCGTCATTGCCGGCGATGACGTTGCGCTGGGCGCTGCCGGTGGCGTCGATATCCGCATTGCCCAGCAGCCTGGCCGCGCGCACGCCGGAAACCAGCTTCACGTCGGTCGAGACCTCGATGCGTTCGCCATCCACCAGGTCGAGCTTGATGTTCCGGAGTCCGGCGGTCAGGTCGATCTTGACCCGGTGATCCAGATCGGGGCCGCTGAACACCACCCGCACCGGCCCTTCGGCGGCGATCTGGTAGCCGCCCGCGGCGTGGGTTTCGACCCTGCCGAGCCCGGGCAGGCGCACGGTGACGCCGCCCATGCCCTCGCCCATGGAATAGACGCCGTCGCCGTCGGCGTCACGATAGGCCACGCCCAGCAGCTGCGGCGCGTCGTCGAGCCGCGCGCCAAGCATCTGCGTGACCAGATAGGGGCCGACGCTGGTCGAGGCGTCGCTGTCCGCGATCACGCCGATGCCGATCTCGGTGACGTCCCTGGCGATCAGGTTCACCCGATGCCCGGCCGGGGTCTGCATGCCGTTGGCGCCGTAGCCCCAGTCGATGACGAAGCCGGCATGGGCGTGTTCGGGATTCTGGGAATAGGAATAGACGTTTTCGCGCAGGGCGGCGAAATCATAGCCTTGCGCCGCGGCGCGCCCGCCGAGCGAGGGTTCGAGGTATTCGGCTTCGCTGATGACGCCGTTGCCGTCGGCGTCGCGATAGAGCCGGTGGCTCTGCGCGTCCTCGGCCTGCATCAGCTGCGAATGGCCGAGCGCGGCGCTGGCCAGCGCCTCGTTCCAGGCCAGCGGCGCCGCCGCGCCGAGCGCCCCGAGCTGGGCTTTCAGCGCGTCCATGCCGACGCCGAAATAGCGGATCGCGCCGGTGACGTAGAGATCCTCCGACTGCCCGGCGGCGGCGTCGGAGATCAGCCGATCGAATTCGCCGCTCGGATCAAGGCGGAAACGGTTGATGAGTTCGAGCGTCATTTGCTCGAAACTGCCTGCTCCCGGCATCGGCGCACCCCCATGCGACCTCCCCACGCAGGACGCCCCCACGACGCCCGCGGCCGGTCCTGAGACTGGCCGCGGCGATGATGGGCGGCGGGCGTAAAGGAAATCTCAACGCGGCGGCGCGCGTCTGGGGAATCAGGGTTACCGGCGCCAGGCGCGGAATCGGGGCTACTGGGCGGCGGCGGATTCTGCGGCGGATTCTGCGGCGGGTTCGGCGGCGGCGTCCTGTTCGGCGAGGAAGCGTTCGGCCTCGAGCGCCGCCATGCAGCCCATGCCCGCCGAGGTCACGGCCTGGCGATAGACATGGTCGGTGACGTCGCCGGCGGCGAACACGCCCGGGACCGAGGTCGCCGTGCTGCCGGGCGTGGTCACCACATAGCCGCCGAAATGGGTTTCGAGCTGGTCCTTCACCAATTCGGATGACGGCGCGTGGCCGATGGCGATGAACACCCCGGCGCAGGGGATTTCCGCGGTCGCGCCGGTCCGGGCGTGGCGCACGCGCACCCCGGTGACGCCGCGCGGGTCCTCCTCGCCGAGCACTTCGTCGAGCACGTGATCCCAGAGCACCTCGATCTTGGGATGCTTCAGCAGCCGGTTCTGCAGGATCTTTTCGGCGCGCAGGCTGTCGCGACGATGGATCAGCGTCACCTTGGTGGCGAAATTGGTGAGGAACAGGGCTTCCTCCACGGCGGTGTTGCCGCCGCCGATCACCGTCACCTCCTTGCCGCGATAGAAGAAACCGTCGCAGGTGGCGCAGGCCGAGACCCCGAACCCCTGGAATTTCTCCTCGCTGGGCAGGCCGAGCCAGCGGGCCTGGGCGCCGGTGGCCAGAATGACCGCGTCGGCCAGCCAGACCGCGCCGGCGTCGCCTTGCGCGCGGAACGGGCGGGCGGACAGGTCGAGCTTGCCGACGATGTCGGCGACGATCTCGGTCCCGACGGCGCGGGCGTGGGATTCCATGCGCTGCATCAGGTCGGGGCCCTGCACCTCGACGTCGCCGGGCCAGTTTTCGACCTCCGTGGTGATGGTCAGCTGTCCGCCGGGCTGGATGCCCTGCACCAGCACCGGCGCCAGCATGGCGCGCGAGGCGTAGACCCCCGCCGTATAGCCCGCCGGGCCGGAGCCGATGATGAGAACCCTGACGCGGCGAGGTTCGGAATTGGGCGCGGGCATGGCGGGCTCCTGTCTTTGACGTTGCCGCTATATAGGGCGGGGCGGGGCGCAAGGGAAGAACCGCCCTCGCCCCGCAAACCCTGCTTGCGCGCGCCGAAACCCGAGCGGCGCCCCGCCCGCCCGCCCGCGCGCTCAGCTTGCGCCGCGCGCAAGCAGGGTTTGCGATTGCGCCGCCGCCGCGTCGGTTTCGCGCAGGGGGCGAAAACCGCCGGCGGGGGGCGGGGCGTCGAGCGGCGCGGCGGCGGCGCAATCGCGCAGGGCGGCGTGAAAGGCCGCGAGCTTGGGCGACAGTTTCGCCGCCGGGGCGATGCGCAGGGGCTTGCCGGTTGCGGCGGCCTCGCTGGCCATGTTGACGGAATCGCCGGTGACGACGATTTCGTCGGCCAGCGCCAGCATCGCCGCGTAGGGGTTCGGGGCGGCGTCGGCGGGATCCCAGATCCAGCCGCGTCCGCCAAGGGCCTGGGCGAGCGCCGCCAGCGCCGCGGGCGGCGTGCGGCGCGAAGGCGTGACCCAGACCTGTGCGCCCTCGGCCGCCCGCGCCGCCAGCCAGCGCCCGAGCGCGGCGAATTCCGGCGCGCCGATGCGCGCCGCGCCGCTGGGGCCGCCGAGCAGCGCGGCGATGCGCGGGCGGCCCGGGCCGCGCAAGGGGTCGGGCGCGGATTTCGCGGCTTCGGCAAGGCTGTCGCGGGTGATCCGGGTCAGCGCGCCGATGGTGGCGATGACGTTGGGGCCGCGCAGCCGGTCATGGCGCGGCGCCAGCACCGCGTCGAAACGATCGAGCGGCATCTGCGGGTCGAGGATCTGCGCCGCCTGCGTCGCGCCGCCCGACAGGGCGCGCAGGGCCGCGACCAGCGGCGCGCTGCGCCGCCCGGCCCCGATCGCCAGTCCGGGCCAGGGGCGGGCGAGCGCGGCGCCCCGATCGGTCAGCCCCGAGAACGGCCAGCCGCCCTCGCGCGCGCCCAGCGCCGCCCAGACCCGCGCCGGCAGCCGCGCGGCGGCCGGTTTCGGGGCGATGCGCTTCACCTCGATCGCCGCGCCGGCAAAGGCGCCGGCGCCGCGCCGCGCCAGCGCCTCGGCCAGCCCGAGCGCCGGGTTTTCGTTGCCGGGGCGCCCGTCGGTCACCACCCAGATGCGCGGCGCTGCGTTTGGCGATTCCGCCATGCTGATTTCCATTTCTTGCGCGTTGGCGTAATATTATTGCCTTGTATCGCCTGTTTCGGATTATTAGAAGAAAGAACACCCCGGCACGCATTCGGCCGCCGGGGCGCAGGGATCGCCGCGCAAGGCGCGCGCCTGCGTTCGCCGACAGCAGATGACAGGCAAGCGATGCCCAGCGCCAAGCTCGACCCGATCGACCGGAAAATCCTCGCCGAGCTTCAGGATGACGGCCGCATGACCAATGTGGAGCTGTCGCGGCGGGTGGGCATCTCGGCCCCGCCCTGCCTGCGCCGGGTGCGCACGCTGGAGGAGACCGGCTTCATCGAGGGCTACCACGCCCGGGTCAACGCCCGGGAGCTGGGCTTCGAGGTCTCGGTGTTCGCCATGGTCAGCCTGAAAAGCCAGGCCGAGGCGGATCTGAGCGCCTTCGAGGACCGGGCGCGCGGCTGGCCGCTGGCGCGCGAATGCCACATGCTGAACGGCGAGATCGATTTCATCCTCAAATGCGTGGCGCCGGATCTTTCGACGTTTCAGAATTTCCTCACCGAGGAGCTGACCTCGGCGCCCAACGTGGCCAGCGTCAAGACCTCGCTGGTGATCCGCTGCGCCAAGCACGAACCGGGGGTGCCCTTCGACGTGCTGGAGGAGCGGGCCGCGCATCGCGACTGAACCGGTCGCCGGGCCGGATGGGGGTCGGGGCCGGTTGGGGGCGGATAGGATAGGATAGGTCCCCGGGTCCGGCGAACACGCGAAAAAAATCAGAAACCCGGCTTGCCTTCGATTGCCGCGACGACCGGCGGCAGGCGGCGGAAGCGATCCGCCGCGCCCGCGGCGAGACGCGCCAGCGCCTGGCGGTCAAGCCGCGCCCAGCCCGACAGGCCGCGACCGCCCGGGGCCAGCGGCGCGGCGCTGCGAAACGCCCCGATCCAGTCGTCGCGTTCATCGCGCACCTGCCAGTCCACCGCCAGCGTCACCGGGCCGGCGTCGGGATCGCGGGCCAGCGCCGCGGCGCCTTCGCTCACCGCGCCGCGCAGCGCGAACCAGCGTGGCGCGGCGTCGCGTTCGGCGATGGCGGCGGGCGGGCCGAGGCGCAGGGCCACCGCCCGCGCGATGCGCCGCCCGACGGTTTCGGGCGCGCCGGTCACGGCGTCGATCCCGGCCAGGGCGCGGTCCGACAGCCGGGCCATGGGCGGGGTGAATTCAGGCGTCGGCGCGGGGGCGGGCGCGGCGCAGGCGGCGAGGGGCGCCAGCAGGGCAAAGGCCAGCGGCTTCATCGAATCGCCAGATCCAGCGGCAGGCGCGACAGCGGCTCGGACCCGGTTTCGGTCAGCACCGAGGTCCGCCCCAGCGTCATCGCCGCGCCGCTGTCGCTGTCCATCAGGATCATGTGCAGAAAAAACACCATGTTGGGCGCCATCACCGTCGCCGCGCCTTCGAAAAACATCTGCGCCTCCATCCAGCTTGGCGAAAACCGCGCCCCCAGCGCGTAGCCGCAGGCGTTGAGCCGGTGCGCCGACAGCCCGCGTTGGTCAAGCGCGCGCGCATGGGCGTCGAACACCTCGGCCATGGGGCGGCCCGGGACCAGCGCCGCCTCGCAATCGGCGAGCGCGGCCAGCGCCGCCGCGTGCAGGCGGCGATGGGCGTTGCGCGGTTCGCCGATGACCACAGTGCGCATCAGCGCCGCGTGGTAATGGCGCCAGACCCCGGCCCATTCCAGGGTCAGCTGATCGCGCGCGGCCAGTCGCCGCCGCCCGGACTGGTAGCGGCACAGCAGCGCCGCCTCGCCCGATCCGATGATGAATTCATTGGCCGGATAATCGCCGCCGCGGGCGAAGACCTCGCCCTGCATGGCGGCGAGGATCGTTGATTCCTCCGCCCCCGCCTCGATCAGCGGCAGGGCGGTTTCATAGGCGGCGTCGCCGATTTCCGCGGCCTTGCGCGTAAACGCCAGTTCGGCCGGGCTTTTCACCAGCCGCAACGATGAAACCAGGTCCGAGGCGGTCACCAGATCCGCGCGGCCCTCGAGCCGTGCGGCCACCCGCCCGCCATTCAGCGCGGTCAGGCCGTGGGTGTCGATCTCCCACCCCAGCCGCTTGCCCCAGAGGCCGAGATCGTCGAGCGTCGCCCAGAGATCCGCCGAGGGGTCGACGCCGGCGCCGTCGCGCCAGACCCGGATGTCGGCCACGTTGGAGGTGATCGCCGCCTGGCGCAGATCCGCCGAGCGCACCAGCAGCGCCACACGGTCAGGCGTCACTGCGAGGCACTGGAAAAAGCAATAGCCGAAGGTGTCGAACCCGGTCAGCCAGTACTGGCTTTCCGGCGCGAACAGAAGCAGGCCGTCAAGGTTTCGCGCCGCCATCAGCCTGCGGGTCGCGGCAAGGCGCGCGGCGAATTCCTCGGGGGCGAAATGCTGCATCAGAGGTATTTCGGCAGCGTGATGACCGAGGCGAGCCGGCCATAGTCGCGTTCGTTGAAATGGGTGGCGCGGCGGTAGGAATGGAAGCGCTCGCGGTCCTCGTAGGTGCAGCGCCCGACCCAGCCGCAGTCGAACACCGCCGCGTCGCGCAGGCGGTCGAGGCAGAAGGCGGGCAGGTTGAACATCGGTTTGCCGCGCGGGCCGGCGGCGAAGAAACGGCTGTGGTCCGGGTCCTCGTCGCAGAAGCGTTCGAAGAAGTCCGGGCCGACCTCGTAGGCGCGCTGGCTGATGCAGGGACCGATGGCGGCGGCGATGTCGTCGCGCCTGGCGCCGAGGCTTTCCATCAGCGCCACGGTGGCCTGCAGCACCCCGTCGAGCGCCCCGCGCCAGCCCGCATGGGCGGCGGCGATCACCCCGGCCTTCTGGTCGGCGAGCAGCACCGGCGCGCAATCGGCGCTGAGCACCCCCAGCGCCAGCCCCCGGACAGCGGTGACCATGGCGTCGGCGCGAGGCGGCGGATCCTGCGGGGCGTCCAGCGCCACGGCCTGCGCCGAATGCACCTGATGCATGAATTGCAGGCGGTCGGGCAGCAGCCCCATGGCCTCGGCCACGCGGGCGCGGTTTTCAGCCACCGCCGCCGCGTCGTCATCCGAGCCCGCCCCGCAATTCAGCGTCTTGTAGAGCGAGGTCGAGACCCCGCCCTTGCGTGTGAAAAACCCGTGTCGCGGGCCGTCGGACCCGAAATCCAGCTCGTCGGCGGTGAGAATCTCAAGCTTCATCGGGCGCTCCAAAACCGGGGGGCGAGGGTTGGTCGGGGCCGGAAAGCGCCAGCGCCTTGAAGAGGCTCCCCATTTCATCCGCGTGGGTCAAGCGCCGATATGCGGCGATGATGGCGTCGACGGGATCGGGGGCGCCCGTCTTGCGGCGGTCCGCCGCCGCGCGGGCCAGCGCCTGCGCGCGCGCGCCGACGCCGAGGCGTTCCAGCAGCGCCCCCTGGGTCAGCAGCGGATGCGCGCGCGCGCCGGCGCTGCGCGCGGCGCGGGCCAGCGCGGCGAAATCCACATGCGCGGTCAGGTCGGCCTCGCCTGGATCGCGCATGGGATCGACCGGCTTGTGGGCGCGCAGGGCCTGGAATGTGTCCCCGCCCATGGCCGGCGTCGCGCCGTACCCGTAATCGACGATCAGCGCCCCGCCGCCCCATCGCGCCAGCCTTGCGCCGATCTCGCCCGCCACGCGTTCGGACACCGGCGAGATTTCGCGCATGGCGCCCTCGGGCGCGGCTTCGTCAAAGGGGATCGCCGGACCGACGGCCAGCGTCAGCCGGTCCTCGACCAGCCCGATCACGCGTTCCCGCCAGCGCCCGTTCAGGCGCTGGAACTGGCGGATCGGCAGGGCGTCGAAAAATTCGTTGGCCAGCAGGATCATCGGCCCCGCCGGAACCTGCGCCAGCCGGTCGACCCAATGGGGGCGTTGCGTCCCGCCCAGCGCCCGCGACTGCGCTTCGCGCAGCGCGGGGCTGGTCTCCACCAGCCAGACCGAGACCGCGGACGCAAACCCCGGGACCCGGCGCGCCGCGCGCAGGGCGTCGGCCATCAGCGTGCCGCGCCCGGGGCCGAGTTCGACCAGTGCGGCGCGCGCCGGGCGGCCCATGTCGATCCAGACCTGCGCCGCCCACAGCCCCAGCAATTCGCCGAACATCTGGCTGATTTCCGGCGCGGTGACGAAATCCCCCGCCGCGCCCAGCGGGTCGCGGGTGATGTAATAGCCGTGTTCGGGATGCCCGAGGCACAGCGCCATGTAATCGGACAGCCGCATGGGCCCGTCCTGCGCGATGCGCCGACGGATGATGCGCGCAAGCGCGGTCACGGGGCGTCGGGGGGGACGGCAGGCATGGGCTACGGGCTGGCCTGGACCGTGCCGGCGTTGCGGGCGCGCAGCAGGATCGCGACGCCGATCAGGATCATCGGCAGCGACAGGATCTGGCCCATGGTCAGCCCGGTCGCGGCGGAGAATTGCAGCGCATGGCCCAGCGGGTTGCCCGGCGACTGAAAGATCGCGTCGGGCTGGCGCACCAGTTCCACCAGCGAGCGCGCGACGCCGTAGCCGACGAAAAACACCCCGATCATCGCGCCCGGCGTCTTCAGCCAGCCGCGCCGCGCGCCGAGGGCCCACATGACCAGGAACAGCAGCGCGCCCTCCAGCCCCGCTTCGTACAGCTGCGAGGGGTGGCGCGGCTGATCGCCGCCGCCGGGAAAGGCGATCGCCCAGGGCAGATCCGAGACCCGGCCCCACAGCTCGCCATTGATGAAATTCGCCAGCCGCCCCAACAGCAGCCCGATGGGCGCCGCCATGGCCACGCAGTCGCCGACGCTCGGCAGCGGCAGCCCGTTGCGGCGGCAAAACATCCAGACCCCGGCCATCACCCCGATGAAGCCGCCATGGAACGACATGCCGCCGTTCCAGACCTGCAGGATTTCCGATGGATTCGCCGCGTAATAGCCCGGCTGGTAAAACAGCACGAAGCCCAGCCGCCCGCCGATGATCACGCCGGTGACCATCCAGGTGAGCAGGTCCTCGGGCTGGGCCGGGGTCATGGGGGGCGCGTCGCGCCACAGATCCGGCTGGCGCACCAGCCAGACCACGTAGCGCCAGGCCAGCACCAGCCCGGCGATATAGGCCAGCGCATACCAGCGCAGGGCGAAGGTCATGCCGAACGCGTCCAGCGAGAAGATCACCGGGTCGATGTTCGGGAAGGGCAGCGCGAACATGGCGTGGTCTCCTGTCCGGCGCCGGTCTCGGCCCCGTGATTGCCTGGTTCCGGCGGCGACGGCCGGCGGAAGCTGTCAGCGTCTTATCTGTGGCGCGGCGCGGGGCATGTCAACGCGCCGGGCCGCGCGTCGCGCGCCGCGCGGCTCAGAACCGCCGCAGGGCGCCGGGGGCGATGGTCTCGATGCGCGCCAGATCTTCGTCGAAGCGGGCGCGCAGGCGGGCGCGCTCGGCGTCGTCGAGCGGGTTGAAGGGCGCGCCGCCCGCCGCCATGGCCTCGCCGTAGAGCGCCTGCACCCGCCGGAAGCGCGCGGGGCCCTTGGGCATGTCCAGCGCCTCGGCCGCGGCGACGCCCTCGGCGGTGGGGGTGCGGGTGCTTTGCGGCGTCGCCAGCGCGGGGGGATCGCCGATGTCGACGCCGCACAGATCCGAGAGCATGGCCCGGCTGTTGGCGCGGTAGTCGTCATAGACCCAGACATGCAGATCGGCGCCCGGCGCCGCCGCGCGCACCCGTTCGATCACCCCGACCCAGCTGGGCGGGTCGCCGTGGATGCGTGCGCGCACCCGCGCGAAATCCGGCGCCGGCTGGTGGCGCAGCACCTGCGCGTAGATCGAGGGCAGCAGCGTGTCAAAGCTGCGGATGGTCACGAACACCGACAGCTTGGCGCGCCCCGCCACATGACGCATCAGCCGCAGCTTTCGCCCGGCCCTGGTGAAGGGTTCGCCCAGCAGCGCGTCGCCCATGTGGCCGAGCAGGTTTTCCTCCGACAGCACCAGCCGGCCGGGGCCGCGCCGGAGCGCCGCCAGATCCCGGCGCACCGCCCGGCGGATCACCGGCCCGCCCAGGGCCGCGCGCCAGTTGCGCAGCGACAGTTGCAGCAGCAGCGGGCGCAGGTGTTCGAGCGGGATGAAATCGACCCCCAGCGCCGCCAGCGCGTCGCGATGGGCGGCGAGGCTCTGCTGCACATGGGTGGTCGCGGTCTTGGGGGCGCCGAGATGCAGGCGCAGGTCGGTCAGCGGTTCGAGCGGGACGCCGGTCATGATCGGGGGCTCACCCTTCGACCAGTTCTTCGGCGCGCGACAGGTCCACCGAGACCAGCTGGCTCACGCCCTTTTCGGCCATGGTCACGCCGAACAGGCGGTCCATGCGCGACATCGTGACCGAATGATGGGTGATGATCAGGAACCTCGTGTTGGTGCGCCGGGTCATTTCGTCGAGCAGGTCGCAGAACCGGGTCACGTTGGCGTCGTCGAGCGGCGCGTCCACCTCGTCGAGCACGCAGATCGGCGACGGGTTGGCCAGGAACACCGCGAAGATCAGCGACAGCGCCGTCAGGGTCTGCTCGCCGCCCGACAGCAGCGACAGCGTCGACAGTTTCTTGCCCGGGGGCATGCACATGATTTCCAGCCCGGCGTCAAGCGGGTCGTCGGATTCGACCAGCACCAGTTCGGCCTCGCCGCCGCCGAACAGGTGCTTGAACAGGACGGCGAAATTCTCGTTGACCTCGTCGAAGGCCTCCAGCAGCCGGGCGCGGCCCTCGGTGTTGAGATTGGCGATGCCGGTGCGCAGCTTGGCGATCGCAGCCTCCAGATCCTGCTGTTCGCCGGCCAGCGCGTCGCGTTCGGCGCTGACCTCGGCGGCGTCCTCCTCGGCGCGCAGATTGACCGCGCCCAGCGCGTCGCGCCTGCGGCGCAGGTTGATGATGTCGAGCTCCGTGCGTTCGGCGCTCGGGGCCCGGTCCGGGTCGACGGCAAGATCGGCGAGCAGGGTCTCCGGGGTCTGGCCCGCATCCGTCTCGATGCGCTCGGCGGCGTCGGCGACGCGGGTCGCGGCGGCCTGGGCCACCGCCTCCAGCCGGGCGCGTTTTTCACGGGCGTCGCCGGCGGCGCGTTCGGCGTCGCGCGCGCCCTGCTCGGCGTCGCGCCGCGCGGTTTCGCCAAGCGCCAGCGCGTCCGAGGCGGCCTTGCAGCGCATTTCGGCGGCGGAGATCGCGCCGATCAGGTCCGCGCGCCGGTCCTCGAGTTCGCTGGGCGCGGCCTCGGCGGCGCGGCGTTCGGTTTCGGTGTCCTCGAGCCGGGTCTGCAGATCGGCGATGCGGGTTCTGGCGCTGTCCTGGCGGTTGGTCCAGCCGGCGCGCTCCTTCCCGATCTCGCCCATGCGCCTGGCGCGGGCCTCGCCCTCGCGGCGCAGTTCGTCGGCCCGGGCGCGGGCGGCGAGCATGGCGCTCCGCGCCTCGGCGACCTCGGTCTTCACGAGCTCGAGCGCCGCCTGCGCGGCGTCGAGATCGTCGAGCCCGACCATCGCCGCCTGCGCCTGGGCAAGCGCTGCGCCGGCGGCTTCGGCTTCGTCCCTGCGCGCCGCGACCGAGGCGAGCAGGGATTCGAGCCGCGCGCGGCGCATGTCCAGATCCGCCTCGGCGCGGCTGAGGGCGCGGGCGGTTTCGGCCATGCGCTGATCGGCGGTCTTGCGGGCGGCGCGGGCGTTGGCGTCGGCCTCGGCGGCGCGCGTCAGCGCGGCGCGCGCGGTTTCATGGGCGGCGCGGGCGGCGCGCGCGGCGGTCTCGGCGGTCTCCAGGGTTTCGCGCAGCGCGTCGAGGCGGTTCTGCTGCTGCAGGCGCAGCGCGGCGGCGGAGGGCGCGTCCTCGGCGCCGGCGCGATAGCCGTCCCAGCGCCAGAAATCGCCCTCGACGCTCACCAGCCGCTGCCCGGGCGCGAGCGTCGCCTGCAGGCGGTCCCCGGCGTCGCGCGCGACGATGGCGATGCGGGCGATGCGCCGCGCCAGCGCCGGCGGCGTGGTGACATGGGGGGCGAGCGGCGCGGCGCCCGCGGGGAAGGCGGCGGGGGGCGCGTCGTAATCGGGCAGGGCGATCCAGCCGGCGCCGGCCGCGGCGTTCAGTTCCGGGGCGCGCAGATCATCGCCCAGCGCCGCGCCCAGCGCCGCCTCGTAGCCGGGCGCGGCGCGCACCTGATCGAGCACTTGCGCGCCCTCGCCCGCGTCGCGCCGCAGCAGCCGCTGCAGCGCCCCGGCCTCGGCGGCCAGCGCGCGGGCCTCGCCATCGGCCCCGGCGCGCGCGGCGCGGGTCTCGGCCTCCGCCTGCTGGGCGTTGGCGCGGGCGGTTTCGGCGGCCAGCAGGGTCCTTTCCGCCGTCGCGGCCGCGTCGCGGGCGGCCTCGGCGGCCTGCGCCGCGGCCGTGAGCCGGGTCTCGGCGGCGGCGATCTCGCCGGACAGCGCCGCGACGCCGTCCTCGGCGCGGGCGCTTTCGGCGGCGGCGCGGGCGTCGGCGGCGCGGGTTTCCTCCAGCCGGCGCCGCGTCGCCTGATGCCGGGCGGCGAGCCGCGCCGCGTCGCCGGTCAGCTGATCCAGCGCCGTTTCCAGCTTTTCCAGCGCCGCGGCGGCGGCGCGGGCGGTCTCCTGGGCGCCGAGGGTGTCTTGCGCATGGCCCGCATCGGCCTCGGCCAGCGCGGTTTCCTCCCAGTCCAGACGGCCCATCATCTCGTCCGCGTCGCGGTCGAGCGCGGTCTCGCGATCCAGATCGCCGGCAAGCTGGCGGGCGCGGGCGCGCAGGCGGTCGATCTCCGCCCTGGCCTGGCGGTCGCGCTCGTTGAGCTGGTCGCGCTCGATCATCAGGCGCTGCAGGATCGCGGCGGCGATGGAGTCCTCCTCGCGCAGCGGCGGCATGGCGGCCTCGGCCTCGATGCGGGCGGCGGCGCGGGCGGCGGCCTCGCCCTGGGCGCGGGCCGCCGCCCGCGCCGCGTCCGACAGCGCCGCGTCGGCCGCGGCGCGGTCGCGATCCGCCTCGCGCCAGCGCAGATACAGCAGCAGCCCCTCGGCGCGGCGCAGATCCTCGGCGATCTCGCGATAGCGCGCCGCCTGGCGCGCCTGCCGGGCCAGCGCGCCCAGTTGCTGGTCCAGCGCGTCGAGCACGTCCGACACCCGCGCGAGGTTGTTTTCGGCGCCTTTCAGTTTCAGCTCCGCCTCGTGGCGGCGCTGATACAGCCCGCCGATGCCCGCGGCTTCCTCGAGGATGGCGCGCCGCGCCTTGGGCCTGGCGTTGATCAGTTCGGAGATCTGCCCCTGGCGCACCAGCGAGGGCGAATGCGCGCCGGTGGAGGCGTCGGCGAACAGCATGCGCACGTCGCGGGCGCGCACCTCGTCGCCATTGGCCTTGAAGGCGGATCCCGCCTCGCGGGTGATGCGGCGGGTGATCTCCAGCATGTCGGCGCGGTTGAATTCGGCGGGCGCGAGGCGCTGGGCGTTGTCGATGTAAAGCGCCACCTCGGCGAAGTTGCGCGCCGGGCGGGATGACGCGCCGCCGAAGATCACGTCGTCCATGGCGTCGCCGCGCAGGGATTTGGCGCTGGTCTCGCCCATCACCCAGCGCAGCGCCTCCAGCAGGTTGGACTTGCCGCAGCCATTGGGGCCGACCACGCCGGTGAGGCCGGGCGCGATCACCAGCTCCGTCGGATCGACGAAGCTCTTGAACCCCTGTAGCCTCAGCCTGCTGAACTGCACCCGCGCCCCCGACTAGACCGGTCGATTCCCGTGGACGTTGAGTTTCGGGCAAGCGCGCGCCCTGTCAAGCCATTGGATGCCTCATATCGGGGCGGATCGGGTGCGAAACACCAGATATGGGCCGGCAAGGCGGCTTCAATTGGCGAGATTGGCCTCGATCGCCGCGGCGAGGTTGGCGGTGGTGGGGTTGTCGATCTTCGCGCCCTCGACGATCAGCGTCGGCGTGCCGGTCAGCCGGGGATCGTTGCGGTATTCCTGATACTGCTGCACCAGCGCGCGGGCCTTGTCCTGATCGTTGAGGCAGGTTTCCACCTGAGCGTCGCTCAGCCCGCCGAGGCGGCCGATCTTCTGGAAGGCGCCCAGCAGATCCTTGTCGCGGGACCAGTCTTTCTGTCGGCGCAGCAGCAGGTCGATGAAGCCGAAATACTTGTCCTTGCCGCCGCAGCGCGCCAGCAGCCCGCCGTAAAGCCCGAGGCGGTCGAAATACACCTCGCGATAGAGCAGCTTGGCCTTGCCGGTCTCGATGTAGTCGCGCTTGATGTCCTGGAAGGCGTTGACGTGGAAGCGCGCGCAATGGGGGCAGGTGAGCGAGGCGTATTCGATGATCGTCACCGGCGCGTCCGGGTCGCCCATCGTCAGTTCGCCCATGACGAATTCCGGCGCGTCCTGGGCCCTGGCGGGCAGGGACCACGCGGCGCCGGCCAGCGCGAGTCCGCCGATCATGGCGCCCAGCGTTGCGCGTCGGGTGAGATCCGTCGGGTTGGTCATGTGCGCGTCCTCTGCGATGTGCTGTCGCCTTGCGGCGGTCATTCCATGGTCTTGCGGCGGGGGCGCCGCGGCGCCTCCGCCGCCTGATGTGCCCGCGGCGGGCGCGGATTGCAATGGCATGCGCGGATCGGCGCGGCTCACTGGCGTTTTCGTGAAGCCGCGCGGGCGTCGGCGCAGCGCAGGCTGACATTGCGGCCGAGCCGTTCCAGCGCCGCGCGCAGTTCGTCGCTTTCGACCTCGGCGACGTCTTGCGCGATGCGGGCGGCTTCGGCCGGGGCGATGCGATCCGCGCGCTGCCGCCGGCGGGCGCCGGCGCCGTGCGCGGGGCCGTGTGCGGGGCCGTGCGCGGGGCCGTGCGCGAAGGGCTGCGCGGGGTCGTGCAGCCCCGGCCCGAGCGCCCCGCGCGAGGTCTGGGTGACCCGGACGCGCGATATCGCGCGGTAGCCGTAATGGGCGTTGACGCGCTCGACGATGCGCGGGGCGAGCATCTCCACCTCGGGCGCCCGCGCGCCGTTGGCGAGCACGATCAGCGTGGCGCCGAAGCCGCGCCCGGCGAAGGAGACCTTGACCGGACGGCAGGTCTCGCACAGCGATTCGCCCATGATTTCGTCCCAGTCCAGCAGCACCCGCGCCTCGGCGAAGCCGCGCTTGCCGAAGGCGTTCTGCATCGGCGCGCGGACCATGGCGGCGGCGTGCAGGAACCCCATGGCCTTGCGGCGCGGCGGCGGCGCGGCCTGCGCCGCACTGGCGCGGGTCCGGGGTTTTGGCGCGGCGCCCTCATCCGCCGTCGCGCCCGACTTGCCTGGAACGCCCGACTTGCCTGAAACGCCGGACTTGCCGCGCCCGGGGGTGATCGCGGCGCGCCCGCCCGGGCCGCGCCCGGCGGATCGGGGCTTGCCTTCGCCGTCTTTCCCGCCATTCTGCCGCGCCATGACCGTCCCCCCTTGCCCGCGCCAATCTACGACTCTCCGAGACCGGGGAAAACCCCGTTCGCCGGGTCGCGGCGCCGCGCCGTGACCGCGCCCGCCCGGCAGGGGCCGCGCGCCCCGCGCGGGCCGCGCCCCCGCG
>NZ_JBWOMN010000148.1:0-7645 GCF_056449545.1 Oceanicella sp.
CGGCGCGCCTGCCGGCGGGCGCAGCCGCCCCGCGCGCTGCGCTTGCGCCCGCTGCGGTTTCGTTGGCGCCGATTCGCCCGCGCCCCATGCCCGGGCCGCGGAGCGCCGGACGCGACCCGGCGGGGCCTGGGCCTCAGTCCTTGGGCTCGTCGTCCCAGAAACCGGCGTCCGCTCCATGCCCATTGCCACGCGCGCCGCGACGATTGCGCCGCGCGCCGGGGCGGAGCATGTCGAAAGCCACATAGACCGCGAGAATGAGGATGACGACGGCGAGCACGCTGCCCGCGTGGCTCAGGCCGAATATCGTCAGTTCAGAGTCCGGCTGGGGAATACGCTCCATGCCGTTTCCTTTCATACGCTACACGCAACACGCAAACTGCGCGATCAACATACCCTAGACGCGATGCGTTGCCCAGATATGAACGCGAGAGGCGCGACATGCTGCTCCTGACCTGCCCCTGCTGCGGCGTCGCCGGCGAGGAAACCGAATTCCACGCCGGCGGCGAGGCCCATGTCGAGCGCCGCGGCCCCGGCGCCTCGGACACGGATTTCACCGCCTATCTGTTCGAGCGGCGCAATCCCAAGGGCGTGCATTTCGAACGCTGGCGCCACGTCTTCGGCTGCGGCAAGTGGTTCCATCTGGCCCGCTGCACCGCGACGCTGGAGGTGTTCGGCGCCTATCGCGCCGACGAAACCGCGCCGCCCCGGGCGATTATCGAGCGCATCAAGGCGCGGCGGCCGGGCTGGGAGGGCATGGCATGAGCACCCGCATTTCCCGGGGCGGTCGGCTGATCGACCGCGCCCGCCCGCTGTTCTTTTCGTGGAACGGCGCCCGGCTGCAGGGCTATGAGGGCGACACGCTGGCCTCGGCGCTGCTGGCCAACGACCATGTGCTGATGGGGCGTTCGTTCAAGTATCACCGCCCGCGCGGCGCGGTGGCCAGCGGCGCCGAGGAACCCAACGCGCTGGTGGGGCTGGGCGACGGCCCGCGGTTCGAACCCAATCAGCGGGCCACCGCCACCGAGCTGTTCGAAGGCCTGAGCGCCCGGTCGCAGAACCATTGGCCGAGCCTCGATTTCGACCTGGGCGCGATCAATCAGGCGCTGAGCCGGGTGTTCCCGGCGGGGTTCTACTACAAGACCTTCATGTGGCCCCGCGCCGCCTGGAAGCATGTGTTCGAACCCGTGGTGCGTCAGGCGGCGGGGCTGGGCAAGGCGCCCAGCGAACCGGACCCGGATCGCTACGAGCATTTCCACGTCTATGTGGACACGCTGGTGGTCGGGGGCGGCATGGCCGGGATCGCCGCCGCGCGGCAGGCGGGGGCGGACGGCGCGTCGGTGCTGCTGATCGAACAGACCCCGGTCTGGGGCGGGCGGGCGCTGAGCGACGACCTGGCCATCGACGGGCTCGACGGGCCGGGCTGGGTGGCGCGCGAACTGGCGGCGCTGGACGCCATGGACAACGTCGCCCTGCGCAACCGCATGATGGGCGCCGGGGTCTATGATCACGGCTACGCGCTGGCCTATGAGCGGGTGGCGGATCACACGCCGGGCGACGGGCGGCCCCGCCACCGGCTGTGGCGCATCCGGGCCCGCAGGATCATCGCCGCGACCGGCGCCATCGAACGGCCGCTGGCCTTCGCGGGCAACGATCTGCCCGGGGTGATGCTGGCCTCGGCCATGCGCGACTATCTGGCGCTTTACGGGATCAGCCCCGGCGATCGCACCGTGGTGGTCGCCAACAACGACGACGGCTACCGCACCGCCATCGCGCTGAAGCGGGTGGGGCTCGACGTGCCCGCGGTCATCGACCCGCGCCCGCGCGTCGACGGCGCGCTGCCCGAACAGGCGCGCGCGCTCGGCATCCGCATCGAGGCCGGGCGGGCGGTGCGCCGGGTGCTGGGCGGCAAGCGGGTGAAAGGGGTCGAATACTGCGCCGCCGACGGCGAGGTGGGCATCGACACGATCCCCTGCGACGCGGTCGCCATGTCCGGCGGCTGGTCGCCGGTGGTGCATCTGTGGTCCCATTGCGGCGGCAAGCTCGACTGGGACGAGGCCAACGCCATGTTCCGCCCGAACCCGGACCGCCCGCCCACCGGCGCCGACGGCGAGGGCTTCGTCATCGCCGCCGGCAGCGCCAACGGGCATCTGCTGGCGGGCGCGGCGCTTGGCGACGCCATGGCGGCAGGGGCCCGGGCCGCGGGGCGCGCGCCCGCCGCGGCGCCCATCGTCGAGGCGCCCGACGAGGCCCCGATGCTGCCGGCGTGGATCATGCCCGCGGGCGCCGGGCCGGCGCTGACCTCGAAAGCCTTCCTCGATTTCCAGAACGACGTGAAGGTGTCCGACGTGCAGCTTGCGGCGCGCGAAGGCTATGCCAGCGTCGAGCACGCCAAGCGCTACACCACGCTGGGCATGGCCACGGATCAGGGCAAGCTTTCCAACATCAACGGGCTGGCGATCCTCGCCGACAGCCTCGGGGCGCCGATCCCGCAGGTGGGCGTCACCACCTTCCGCCCGCCCTACACGCCGATATCCTTCGGCGCGATCACCGGCGACGCGCGCGGACCGCTGTTCAAGCTGATCCGCAAATCGCCCATGGATTCCTGGCACGAGTCCAATGACGCGGTGTGGGAGCCGGTGGGCGACTGGCGCCGGCCCTACACGTATCGGCGCAGTTCCGAGACCACGCGGCAGGCGGTCACCCGCGAGATCCTCAACACAAGGCGCAAGGTGGGGATGCTGGACGCCTCGACGCTGGGCAAGCTGCTGGTCAAGGGGCCGGATGCGGGGCGTTTCCTCGACATGCTCTACACCAACATGATGAGCAGCCTGAAGCCGGGGCGCTGCCGCTACGGGCTGATGTGCAACGACAACGGATTCCTGTTCGACGACGGCGTGGTGGCGCGGATCTCGGATGACGAGTTCCTGTGCCACACCACCTCGGGCGGTTCGGACAACGTGCATGGCTGGATGGAGGAATGGCTGCAGACCGAATGGTTCGACATGCAGGTCTACACCGCCAATCTCACCGAGCAGTTCGCGCAGATCGCCGTGGTCGGCCCGCTGGCGCGCAAGCTGCTGGAGGCGCTGGGCGGCATGGACGTGTCGAAGGACGCGCTGCCCTTCATGGCCTTCGCCGACGGCGCGCTTGGCGGCATTGCGGCGCGGGTCTACCGGATTTCGTTCTCCGGCGAGCTCAGCTACGAGATCGCCGTGGCGGCGGGGCAGGGGCAGGCGCTCTGGGACAAGCTGCGCGAGGCGGGGGCGGCGTTCGGCGTCATGCCCTACGGCACCGAGGCCCTGCACGTGATGCGCGCCGAAAAGGGCTTCATCATGATCGGCGACGAGACCGACGGCACGGTGATCCCGCAGGATCTGAACCTCGGCTGGGCGGTGTCGAAGAAAAAGGCCGATTTCATCGGCAAGCGCGCGCAGCAGCGCGCCGACCTCACCCGCCCCGACCGCAAGCAGCTTGTGGGGCTGGAGACGCTGGACCCGAAAACCGTGCTGCCCGACGGCGCCCATGCGGTGCAGGGAACGCGCGCCGACGGCAAGCCGAAGATGATCGGCCATGTGACCTCGAGCTATTTTTCGCCGACGCTGGGGCGCTCCATCGCCATGGCGCTGATCGAGGGGGGGGCGCGGCGCATGGGCGAGACGCTGGAGTTCCCGGTGGACGCGGACATGACGATCAAGGCCCGGGTGGTCGATCCGGTGTTCTTCGACAAGGAAGGGGCGCAGCAGAATGTCTGAGGCGATGACCGAAACGACGCAGGATGCGGGGGCGCGGGTCGAGGCGCGCGGCCCCTGCGGCATGATCGCCCTGCGCGGCGATTTCGACGCCGCCGGGTTTCGCGAGGCGGTCGCCGGCGCGAGCGGGCTGGCGCTTCCGGCGCGGCGGCGCATCGAGATCGACGGCGCCCGCGCGCTGGCCTGGATGTCGCCCGACGAACTGATGCTGATCTGCGACCACGCCGAGGCCGCGGCGCTGCGCGACGCGCTGTCCGCGGCGCTGGCCGGGACCCATCATCTTGCGGCGGTGGTTTCCGATGCGCGGGCGCTGTTCCGGGTCAGCGGCGCCAGCGCGCGCGAGGTGCTGGCCAAGGGCGCGCCGGCGGATCTGTCGCGCGGGGCGTTTGGCATGGGCGATTTCCGGCGCACGCGGCTCGGTCAGGCGGCGGTGGCTTTCTGGATCGCCGACGCTGGCCCGCCCGAGGCGTTTGATCTGGTCTGCTTCCGCTCGGTGGCGGGGCATGTGCGGGCCTGGCTGGACATGGCGGCGCGCGACGGCGCCGCGCCGGGGTTCCTGTGAACCCCGCGCCCTGACCGGGCGCCTTCGGGTCCCGGCGCAGTGAATGAAAACGCGCGACCGCCGCCCCGGGGCGGCGGTTCCGGTTTCGCCGTCGCGCCAAGTCATGCGCGCCGCGCATGGCGGCTTTCGGATATTGTGCGGTGCACAACGCCTGCCGGGCGCCTATCTATCCTCTCAAGCGAACGGCGCAGCGACGCGCCGCCGCGCAAACGGAGGCGATGACATGATCGATTTCAAAACCCTCTCGCACGACGACATCACCCGCATCGAGATGAACGCCCGGCACGGGCGCGCGCTGTATCTGCGCGATCTGGCCTTCGCGATCGCCGCGCGGGCGAAGGCCGTCTTCGCGGCGGACCTTGCGCAGGTCGCCGCGCCGAAAACCGGTCGGATCGCCTGATCGTTCGGCGCGTCGGGCGGTTCTCCTCCCTGACGCCGCGACGCGCCCGATCGGCCTTCACCGGTTCGCCGCCCGACCGCGATCCTCCCACGCGAGTCCGGGCGACACAGAGCCCCCGTCTGGTCCTCCCGCCGGACGGGGGCTTTTTTTGCGCTTGGCCCCCCGGATGCGCGTCGTCGGCATTTGCCGCAGCGTCCCGCCGCGCCATGGCGGTTGCATTGGCGCGTTTCGCGGTGAATGATGCGGCGTCGGGCGCGCAGGCTGGCGCCTGGATGGGCCAACGGGACGGGCCAACCTATGGGCATACGAATGGGCATACGAATGGGCATACGGATGGGCGAACGGGGGCGGGCATGCGACTGACGGTGATGTCGATGGCGGTTCTTGCGTCGCTCGGGCTGGCTTCGGCGGCCGAGGCGCGATGCGTCGCCTGCCCGGCGGGGTTCACGTTCTGGCATTCCCGCGACCTCTGCGTGTCCGACGCCGGCGACGGCGCCACCGCCGCGCCGCTGGCGGAGAAACCCGCGCCGCCGCCCACCACGGCGCAGGAGTCCCGCGGCTGAATCCGAGGTCGATCCCGGGGCTGATCCGGCGGCGCGACGCCGTCTTTCATCGGAACTGATCTGCGGAGCCGCCCGGCGCGCATCGGGCGGCGGCGCGCTTGCGCGCGATCGCACGCGCGGCGGCCTGAAACGATCGCGCCCCCCTTCAGACGATCGCCCCGCTTTCTTCCCCCCCCCCGCAGATCCCCTCCCTTCCCCTCCTCCGCCGGCCATGCCGGGCGGCGTGTTACAAACCGTTACAAACTTTCGCGCCCCGCAATCGATGAATGGAGTATCGCTTGAACATGAACTCATCGATGGATGCTGTTGGCGGACATTTGCTGGTTGTCGATGACGACCGGGAAATCCGCGTGCTGTTGAAGCGGTTTCTGACCCAGCAGGGATTTCGGGTCACCGTCGCCGCCGACAGCGACGAGATGCAGCCGATCCTCGCCAACTGGAAAATCGATCTGGTGATCCTCGACCTCATGCTGCCCGGGAAGGACGGATTGGCGATCTGCCGCGAACTGCGCGAAAGCTCGCGCATCCCGGTGGTGATGCTCACCGTCATGGGCGAGGAGGATGACCGCATTCGCGGCTTCGCCGGCGGTGTCGACGACTACATCGCCAAACCGTTCCACCCCCATGAATTGCTGGCCCGGGTCCGGGCGGTGCTGCGCCGCACGCATATGGCGCCGCCGATGGCCGCGGGGGGCTATGGGCGGGTGCTGGCCTTCGGCGACTGGCGACTGGACGTGGGGCTGCGGCGCCTGACATCGGCCGCGGGCACGCTGGTGGATCTCAGCACCGCGGAATTCGATCTGCTGGCGGTGTTCGCGGCGCATCCCCGGCAGGTGCTGTCGCGCGATCAGCTGCTGGATCTGGCGCGCGGCAAGGCGGAGATCCCGTTCGACCGCAAGATCGACATGCAGGTGAGCCGCCTGCGCCGCAAGATCGAGCGGGACCCCGCCGCCCCCAGCCTGATCCAGACGGTCCGCGGCGGCGGCTATGTGTTCACGGCGGAGGTGTCGGTCGATGAAACGTCTGCTGCCTGACACCATGGCCGCGCGGGCCATGGCGCTGCTGGTGCTGGGGCTCGCCGTGACGCATCTGGTCAGCAACCTGTTCTACGCCACCGACCGCGAAAGCGCCCTGCTCGCCGCCGGCGGCGAACACGCGATCCAGTGGATCGCCGCCACCGGGGCCTTTGCCGACGCGGTCGCGCCCGAGGACCTGCCGGCATTGCTTGACGCGGCGCGCTCGGACAGGCGGTTCGTGACCGTCACCGGCGCCCCCGCGGCGGGCGAGGCCGCCGCGGGCGGCTGGCGCGAGGCGGTGCTGCAGCGCGAGCTGCGCCGCCATGCGGCGGCGTCGCGGCTCGATGATTTCCGCGTCGCCTTCGCGCCGCGCGACGCGACGGGCAAGGCGATCGATTACTGGCGCGGCTTCTTCGCGCGGAACGGGCTGCCGTTTCCCGGCGAGATGATCCTCGCCTCGCGCCGGCTCGACAGCGGCCGGTGGCTGAACGTCGCCGCCCCGGTGCAGGCGCCGCCGCGGTTCTTTTCGGCGCGCCTCGGGCTGTCCATGGCGGTGATGCTGGTCGCCGTGGTGCTGATTTCGGCGTTGATCGTGCGGCGCATGACCGATCCGCTGATGCGGCTGTCGCGCGCGGCGGAAAAGCTGGGCGCCAACGTGCAGGCGCCGGCGATCCCGGAAACCGGCCCCGAGGAGGTGCGCCGCACCGCCCACGCCTTCAACGTCATGCAGCGCCGCATCCGCCGGTTCGTCGAGGACCGCACGCAGATGCTGGGCGCCATCGCCCATGATCTGGGCACGCCCATCACCCGCCTGCGCCTGCGCGCCGAATTCGTCGAGGACGCGGATTTGCGCGCCAAGATGCTGCGCGACCTCGACGACATGCAGCAGATGGTGGCCTCGACCCTGGCCTTCATACGCGATGACGCAACCTCGGAGCCCCCCGCGCGGGTGGATCTCGGGTCGCTGCTGGCGCGGGTCTGCGACGATTTCAAGGATTCCGGCGCGGATGTGGATCTGGCGGAGGTCCCGCGCTGGGTGCTGCTGGACTGCCGCCCGGTGGCGCTGCGCCGGGCGCTGGGCAATGTCATCGACAACGCGATCAAATACGCCGGCGGCGCGCGGGTGTCCCTGCGGCTGGCGCCGGATCGGCTGCGCATCCTCGTGGACGACCGGGGGCCGGGCATCCCCGGCGCCCGTCGCGAGGATGTGTTCCAGCCGTTTCGCCGGCTGGAGGAATCGCGCAGCCGCGCGACCGGCGGCGCCGGGCTGGGGCTGGCGGTGGCGCGCACCATCCTGCGCGCCCATGGCGGCGACATCCGGCTGGCCGACCGCCCCGGGGGCGGGCTGCGCGTGG
>NZ_JBWOMN010000149.1:0-40078 GCF_056449545.1 Oceanicella sp.
CCCCGCCTCGCCCCCGCCTCGCCCCGCGCCCCGTCCCGCCTCGCCCCCGCCCCGCCCTGCGCGCGCCCCGATCCCCCCGCGACCCGCCCTGCGTCTTGTGCAGGCCGGGAAAACCGGGTTTCCTGCACGCAGGCGCCCATTGACCGCATCGCCGCCGGGGGCGCGCGCCGCCCGGCGCGGCCCGAAGGAAAGAACCGCCAATGCCTCTCGCCGATTTCATCCTGCTGCGCCATTGCGAGAAAGTCGGGGACGATCTCGACGATCCGCTGACCGCCAAGGGCGTCGCCGACGCCGGGACGCTGGCCGAGATCCTCATGGACGAAGGCGTGGACGCGATCTACGCCTCGCCCTATCGGCGCAGTCAGGAAACCATCGCGCCCTTCGCGCGGCGCGCGGGCCTGCCGGTGATCACCGACGGGCGCTTTGCGGAATGGCGCCTGTCGCTGACCGCGCAGGCCGAACTTGAAACCATTGGCCGGAGGGTGCTGGCCGATCCCCATTGGCGCGCGCCCTGGTCCGAGACCATCGCCGAATGCTGGATCCGCATCGAAGCGGCGCTGCGCGACATCGCCGCCGCCGGGCATCGCCGCCCGGTGATCGCCGCCCATGGCGGCATTCTGGGCATCGCGCTGGCGCATATGACCGACGGGTTCGAACAGGCCCATTGGGCGACCTTTCACCAGCCCACCGCGGTCGCCATCCGGGCGCGGGGCTGGCGCCGCCTGACGCCGGAGCAGATGTGATGGCCCCGGAAGAGGACCTGTTCCGCGCCGCGCTGAAGGCCCGCGAAAACGCCTATGCGCCCCATTCCGGCTTTGCCGTTGGCTGCGCGCTGCGCAGCGTCGGCGGGCGGATCTTCGCCGGCTGCAATGTCGAGAACCAGTCCTATCCCGAGGGCTGCTGCGCCGAGACCTCGGCCATCGCCGCCATGGTGCTCGCCGGCGAGCGCCGCATCGTCGAAATCTGCGTGGTCGCCGATCACGCGCCGCCGATCACCCCCTGCGGCGGCTGTCGCCAGCGGCTGGCTGAATTCGGCGACGCCGCCACGCTGGTGCACGCCGCCGGGCTGGACGGGCCGGAGGCAAGCTGGACGCTGGGCGAATTGCTGCCCGCCGCATTCGCATTGGAGACGCCATGACCCAAGCCGCAGATCTTGTTCGCGCCACGGCCGGCGACGCGCCGGCGGCGCTGGGCCTGATCCTGGGATCCGGGCTCGGGGCGCTGGCCGAGGACATCGAGAACGCCCACGCCTTTCCCTTCGAGACCCTGCCGGGATTCCCGGTGTCGGGGGTCTCGGGACATGCCGGGGCGCTGGTGATCGGCGACCTGTGCGGGGTGCGCGTGGCGCTGCTGTCGGGGCGGGCGCATTACTACGAACAGGGCGAGGCGGGGGTGATGCGCGCGCCGCTCGAAACCCTGAAGGCGCTGGGCGCCGGGGCGCTGCTGCTGACCAATTCCGCCGGATCGACGCGCGAAACCATGCCGCCGGGCGATCTGATGATCATCAGCGATCACCTGAACTGGTCGGGGCTCAACCCGATGATCGGCGAGGCCACGGATGCGCGTTTCGTCAACATGGTGGACGCCTATGACCCGGACCTGCGCGCCCGCCTGCAGGCCGCCGACCCGACGCTGAAAAGCGGCGTCTACGCGTGGTTTTCCGGCCCCAGCTTCGAGACCCCGGCCGAGATCCACGCCATCCGCATGCTCGGCGCCGACGCGGTTGGCATGTCCACCGTGCCCGAGACCATCCTCGCGCGGTTCTGCGGGCTGAGGGTCGCCGCCGTGTCGGTCATCACCAACTACGCCGCCGGCATGACCGGGCAGGCGCTCACCCATTCGGAGACAAAATCCGAGGCGGCCAAGGCGCAGGCGCGGTTTCGCGCGCTGGTGCGCGCATTCGTGGAGAGTTTCGCGTGACCGATCAGCAAGACATGAAAATCATGGCGGCGCGGGCGCTGGCCTGCCTCGACCTGACCAATCTCGACGATGACTGCGACGCGGAGGCGGTCGCCGCCCTGTGCCGGCGCGCCAGCACGCCCCATGGCAAGACCGCCGCGATCTGCATCTGGCCGCGCTTCGTGGCGCAGGCGAAAAAGCAGCTGGCCCCGGGGATCAGGATCGCCACCGTGGTGAATTTCCCCTCCGGCGAGGATCCGGCCGAGGAGGTCATCGTCATGACCGAAAAGGCGGTGTTCGACGGCGCCCATGAAATCGACATGGTGATCCCTTACCGCGCGCTGATGGAGGGCCGCCCGGAAAGGGTGATCGCCCGGGTCGAACGCGTGCGCCGCGCCGCGGGGCGCGCCACGGTGAAGGCGATCCTTGAAACCGGGACGCTGCAGACCCCGGAGCTGATCCGGCAGGCCGGCGAACTGGCCATCGAGGGCGGGGCGCATTTCCTGAAGACCTCCACCGGCAAGGCGCCGGTCAACGCCACGCTGACGGCGGCGCGGGTGATGCTGGAAACCATCGCCGACAAGGACGCTTCGATCGGCTTCAAGGCTGCTGGCGGGGTGCGCAGCACCGAGGATGCGGCCAATTACCTTTCGCTGGCGGATGAGATCCTGGGGCCCGACTACGCCACGCCGGAGCGGTTCCGCATCGGCGCCTCGGGGGTGCTGACCGCGCTGCTGGCGACGCTGGACGGCGAAGCCGCAACCGCCTCAGATGGCTACTGAACCCGCCCGACCAACGGCGAGGGGCGGCGCGGCGCCGTCAGCGCTTCGGACCGCTTGCGCCGCAAGGCGGGCGCCGGCGCTTTGGGTGCGCAAGGCGGCGTGCGGCGCGCGGGCCGCCGGCGATGCGCAGGCGGTGGCGGACTCGCTCGCCGCCGTCGGCCTGCCGGCGGATTTCCCGGATTCGGACGCGAAATGGGTGGCGCTGAAGCAGGAGGTGGATTTTTTCGAACAGATGGCATGGCGCAGCGGCGACGATCTGTTCGGCCTGACCGCCGGGTTTCGCTTCGAGACCCGCGGCGTCAACCTCAACAGCTACATCGCCTTTGCGGCCTCGACGCTGCGCCAGGCGCTGCAGGCGGCGGTGCGTTTCGCGCCGCTGGAACGCGCCTCCGCCGATTTCCGGCTGGAGCTTCAGGCCGACGGAACCGCCTGCCTGGCGCTCGACAGCAGCGACGCTCATGAACGGCTGCACCGGCAATCCACCGAATTTCACCTCGCCACGGTGCTGAAATTCCTGCGCGCGGCCACCGGCGCGGACATTCCGCTCAGGTCGGTGAGCTTCGCCCATCATCGGCGCGCGCATGCCGGCGCGGTCGCCGCCCGGTTCGGCTGTCCGGTGGATTTCAGCGCGGCTTCGACGCAGCTGCGCTTTGCGCAGGCGGCGCTGGATCTGCCGATTCCCAGCCAGGACGACACGCTGTGCGACCTGCTGATCGCCCATGGCGAGATGCTGCTGTCCGCGCGTCTGGGCGCGGGCGGGCCCGACATCCTGCGCGACATCGAAAGGCGGGTGCTCGACAACCTGCCGCGCGGCGGCGTCGCCTTGGCGCAGTTGGCGCAGGACATGGGCCTGAGCCGCCGCACGCTGGCCCGCCGGATGCGCGATTGCGGCGTGACCCTGCGCGGGCTCACCGACAACCTGCGCCGCGAATTGGCGGCAAGCTACCTGCGCGATCCGGCGCTGTCGCCGAGCCAGATCGCCTATCTGCTGGGATTTTCCGAACCGAGCGCCTTCTACGGCGCCTTTCGCCGCTGGAACGGCTGCACCCCGGGCGATTTCCGCGCGAAGGCCCGCGTGGCATGAGAAAGCGCCGGGCCGCCCCTCTTCTTGCGGCGAAGGGCTGGCCCGGCAGGGACACTCGATGACGGCGAACGTTTGGTCCCTCGGCTGTGCGAACGGTTGGGTCTGTCGCCAGCAGGCGCATCGGAAGCTGGGGACTTCGGATGATGCGCCGCCGCCGCCGTCACGCGCGCGCGCCGGGGATGTGGCCATCCCGGATTTGCGCGCGGGCCTCGGTCTGTTTTCGGGTCGTTGCGTCACGCGCCCCGGTTCCACGCTGTCTGCCACGAAGGACAGATACGCGGACCCGGGCCGCCGCGCATTGCGCCGGGCTGCCAAAAACTTGATCGCCGGCGCCTTTGGCGCGCGGCATGCCGGGGGGCGGCGCGCAGATGCGCGGCGCGCCGCCGGATGACTGGAAAGGACGACCATGCTGGCTCAGGAAATCATCATCCGCAAACGCGACGGCGGCGCGCTCAGCGCCGAGGAGATCCGGTTCTTCGTTGACGGGCTCGCCAGCGGCGCGATCTCCGAAGGCCAGGTGGCCGCGCTGGCCATGGCGGTGTTTTTCCGCGGCATGGAGCTGGCTGAACGCGTGGCGCTGACCGAGGCCATGCGCGACAGCGGCGAGGTGCTCGGCTGGGATCTGCCGGGCCCGGTGGTGGACAAGCATTCGACCGGCGGCGTCGGGGACAACGTGTCGCTGATGCTGGCCCCGGCGCTGGCCGCCTGCGGCGCCTATGTGCCCATGATCTCGGGGCGGGGGCTCGGGCATACCGGCGGCACGCTCGACAAGCTGTCGACGATCCCGGGCTATGACGTGCGGCCGGAGCCCGATGCGCTGGCGCGGATCACCCGCGAGGTCGGCTGCGCGATCATCGGCCAGACGGCCGAAATCGCCCCCGCCGACAAGCGGTTCTACGCCATCCGCGACGTCACCGGCACGGTGGAATCGGTGGACCTGATCACCGCATCCATCCTGTCCAAGAAGCTCGCCGCCGGGCTGGGGGCGCTGGTGCTCGACGTCAAGGTGGGCTCGGGCGCCTTCATGGCCACCGCCGAGGACGCGCGCGCGCTGGCGGAATCGCTGGTGCTGGTGGCCAATGGCGCGGGCTGCCGGACCTCGGCGCTGATCACCGACATGAACGAACCGCTGGCCTCGGCCGCGGGCAACGCCATCGAGGTGGCGAACGCGGCGCGGTTTCTGGTCGGGGCGGAGATCGACCCGCGGCTCTGGGAGGTCACGGTGGCGCTGGGCGGCGAATTGCTGGCGCTGTGCGGCATCGCCGAGGACCCGGCGGACGGGCGCGGGCGCATGATCGGGGCGCTTGAATCCGGGCGCGCCGCCGAAAAATTCGCCGCCATGTGCGCGGCGCTCGGCGGTCCGGCGGATTTCATGGAGCGTTTCGCCGAATACCTGCCCGCCGCGCCGGTGATCCGCGACGTGTTCGCCGACCGGCCGGGGCTGGTGCGGGCGATCGACGGGCGCGGGATCGGCAACGCGGTGGTTGAAATGGGCGGCGGGCGGCGCAGGCCCGAGGACGAAATCGACCCGGTGGTGGGCTTTGACCATCTCGTGGGGATCGGCGCCTCGGTGGATTGCGAATGGCCGCTGGCCCGGGTCCACGCGCGCAGCGAGTCGCAGGCCGACGCCGCCGCCGCCCGCCTGCGCGCCGCCTACGCGATCGGCGACGAGGCCCCCGCCGAGGCCGATATCGTCAAGCGTCGCATCGGCCCGCCCGACTGATCCGCGCCGCGGATCCGAAGCGTCGGGCGTTTGCGTTGCCGCGCCCGAAAACCCATATTCACCTGATCTGCTTGAAGGAGAAAGATTGATGGCAAGGGTTTTCATATTCGTCATGGACAGCGTCGGCATCGGCGGCGCGCCGGATGCGGGCGACTTCTACAACGGCGACGTCCCGGACACCGGGGCCAACACGCTGCTGCATGTCGCCGAGGCCTGTTCGCAGGGGCGGGCCAACGAGGGGCGCATGAACAAGCTCAGCCTGCCCAACCTGGCGCGGCTGGGGCTGGCCCCGGCCTGCGAACTGTCCTGCGGCGTGCGCCCCCCCGGCTTGATCGCCGGCGGGCGCGGGGTGTTCGGCGCGGCGCAGGAGGTGTCCGCCGGCAAGGACACCATCACCGGGCATTGGGAACTGGCCGGCGTGCCGCTGACCCGCGACTGGGGCTATTTCCCGCGCACCTGCCCGAGCTTTCCCGCCGATCTGACCGCGGCGATGATCGCGCAGGGGGATCTGCCGGGGATCCTCGGCGACAGGCACGCCTCGGGCACCGAGATCATCGCCGAGCTGGGCGAGGAAAGCGTCGCCACCGGCAAGCCCATCGTCTACACCTCCGCCGACAGCGTGGTGCAGATCGCCGCCCATCAGCAGGCTTTCGGGCTGGAGCGGCTCTATGACCTGTGCAAGCTGACCCGCAAGCTGGCGGACCCGCTGAATATCGGGCGGGTGATCGCGCGGCCCTTCATCGGGACCGGCGCCGCAGATTTCAGGCGCACCCCCAAGCGCAAGGATTACGCCAATCCGCCGCCGGCGCCGACCATCTGCGACCGGGTCGAGGCGGCGGGCGGCCATGTCACCGGCATCGGCAAGATCGAGGACATCTTCGCCGGCAGCGGCATCACCGAAAGCCGCAAGGGTCGCAACGACATGGCGCTGCTCAACCAGGCGATCCTGGCAATCGAGGAATCCGAGCCCGGCGATCTGGTCTTCGCCAATTTCGTCGAATTCGATTCCCTGTATGGGCATCGCCGCGACATCGCCGGTTACGCGCGCGCGTTGGAGGCTTTCGACGCCAAGCTGCCCGACGTGTTCGACAAGATGAAGCCCGGCGACCTGCTGATCATCACCGCCGATCACGGCAACGACCCGAGCTGGACCGGCACCGAGCACACCCGCGAACGCGTCCCGATACTTTGCGCCGGGCCGGGGCTGATCCCCGGCAAGGTCGGGCTGCGCCGCTTCGCCGACGTGGCCGAAACCGCCGCCTTCGCGCTCGCCATTCCGCCGGGGCCGAATGGCGAAAGCTTTCTCGAACGCCGCGAGGACGGCGCCCTGCGCCCGGCGGCCGTGGGCTGATCCGCGGGGGTGGATATCGGTTGTAAACAATTCGTGATATGATCGGGCCAATTCGCGTTGACCTTCGGCCGCATCGTCGCCATATCGCGCTGATGCTCGGCCGGAGGGAACTCTGCGTCTGCGTTCAATAATAAAAAGGATGCCATTGCATGACCGATTACACCGCGATTCCCAAAGTAGAGCTGCATCTGCACATCGAAGGCGCCGCGCCGCCGGCGCTGGTGCGCGAGATCGCCGCGAAACGCAATATCCGGACCAACGGGCTGTTCGACGCGACCGGCGGCTACGCCTGGTCGAATTTCACGGAATTCCTCGGCGCCTATGACGCGGCGGCGGCGTTGTTTGACACCCCCGAGGCCAATCGCGATCTGGCCGAGGCGGTGCTGCGCGAATGCGCCGCCCATGGCGTGGTCTATGCGGAGCTGTTCCTGTCGCCCGATCACGCGGGCGCCGATCCCGAAGCCTGGGCCGACTACCTTGCCGCCGTGTTCGAGGGCGCCGCGGCGGCCGAGGCGGCCACCGGCATCACCGCCCGCTTCATCCCGCTCTGCGTGCGCGGGCTCGGCCCGGAGACCGCCGCGCGCGCCGCGCGGCTGGCGGTGCGCGATCCCGATCCGCGCATCGTCGGTTTCGGCATGGCCGGGGATGAACGCCTGTTCGCCCCCGCCGATTTCGCCCCCGCCTTCGCCATCGCCCGCGAGGCGGGGCTGAAGCTGACCGCCCATGCCGGCGAATTCGGCGGCGCCGACAGCGTGCGCGCGGCGCTGGACGGGCTTGGCCTCGATCGCATCGACCACGGGGTGCGCGCCATCGAGGACCCGGCGCTGGTGGCGCGCCTGGCTGAGGAGGCGGTGCCGCTGGCGGTCTGTCCCGGCTCCAACGTGTCGCTCGGGGTCTATGACTGGGACAACCACCCGTTCGAACGCCTGCGCGCCGCTGGCGCGGCGGTCACGGTGTCCACCGACGACCCGCCGTTCTTCCGCACCGACATGACCGACGAATACCGCATGCTGGCAAGGACCTTCGGCTATGACGCGGCCACGCTGGGCGAGATTTCGCGCGCCGGGCTCGCCGCGGCGTTCTGCGACGAGGCCACGCGCGCGCAAGTGGCGCTGAAGCTCGCCGCCTGAGCCGGCCTATCGACGCGACCGACCGGCGGTGGCATAGAGAGGGCGCAGTCAAGGAGAGCGCCCATGTCCCAGCATCTGACCATCGTCGATCACCCGCTCGTGCAGCACAAATTGTCGATCATGCGCGAAAGGGGCACCTCCACCGGGTCGTTTCGCCGCCTGCTGCGTGAAATCAGCCTGCTGCTGGGCTACGAGATCCTGCACGATCTGCCCATGACCACCCGCACCATCGAGACCCCGCTGATGGAGATGGAGGCCCCGGTGCTGGCGGGCAAGAAGGTGGCGCTGATCTCGATCCTGCGCGCCGGCAACGGGCTGCTCGACGGGATTCTGGAACTGGTGCCTTCGGCGCGGATCGGTTTCGTCGGGCTGTATCGCGACGAGCAGACCCTGAAGCCGGTGCAGTATTACTTCAAGGCGCCCAGCGATCTCGCCGACCGGCCGGTGATCGCGGTGGACCCGATGCTGGCGACCGGCAATTCCTCGGTGGCGGCGATCGATCTGCTGAAGGGCGCCGGGGCGAAGGACATCCGCTTCCTGTGCCTGCTGGCGGCGCCCGAGGGCGTGGCCCGCATGAAGGAGGCGCATCCCGACGTGCGCATCGTCACCGCGGCGGTGGACGAGCGGCTGAACGAGCTGGGGTATATCCTGCCGGGTCTCGGCGACGCCGGCGACCGGATGTTCGGCACCAAGTAGCCCGCTTCGCGCCGGGGCGGCTGGCCCCCCCCCCGGCGCGGCGCGGATCAGGCGGGCCGGCGCGGCAGGCGGCGCAGTCCGGCCAATCCCGCCAGGCCGGACAGCAGCAGCAGGCCGGCGCCCGGCAGCGGGATCGTCGCGGGCGTTGGCGCGGCGCCCAGCACGAAATCGTCGATGCCGAAAGCGTCGGAATCGCCGGTCGGGTCGAGCACGTAGAATTCGACGCCGAAGAAGTCATCGGCGGCGATGACCCCCGAAAACACCAGGTTGCCATTGGCGCCGCTGGTGGCGAACGTGCCCAGATCCTCCTGCACGCCGCCGAAGAAGTCGAGCAGGCGCAGGCCCAGCTCGCCGTCGAAATCTCCGATGTCGCTGCCGTAATAGCCAAAGGCGTTGACGCCGGCGCCGCCGAACGAGATGGCCACCGCATCGCCGGATTTCACCCGCAGATACTGCACCGGGGTCACCGCGTATTGCGCCTCGGGCGTGTCGGCGTCGCGAATCTCGCCATCGCCGAAGAAGCTCAGCGCGGTTCCGCCCGAGGCGAATCCCGTCTGGCCGTTTGCGGCGCCGGCGGCCATGCCGGTGGCGACGACCTCGAAATCGAAATGCTCCGTGATGTCCAGCGCCGCCTCGAACAGCGCCCGTTCAGCCGCGGTTGCGGTTGGCGGCAGGCCGGAATCCTGCGCGAAGAAGGTGGTCAGCGCCGCGGCGGGCCCGGCGGACGCCATGGCGCCGAGCGCTGCCGTCAGCGCGAAAGGGGCGATAAAACTGCGAATCATCAGGGCCTCCACTGATCAAGCGGTGATTCAGAAGCCGGCGAACGCAAGCGCCGCAATGCCAACGCGACAGAAACTGCATGGTCAGACGCTGACCATGAATCATTTTAGGCCCAGTCGGAATCGTCCGCCATGGTTGTTTTGGTTTCGAAAATTAACAATTAGGGGTTGTGGTGATCCTGCCGCAAGTCATGCTGGCTGACCGCCCTGCGCGCCCTGATCCCGGGCGCCGGGTCGGTGCGGCGCAATGGCCATGATGCGCGTGGGCGCAAAAGAAATGCGCCGGGGTTTTCGCCCCGGCGCATTTTATTCAGACCGCTGTGAGGCGGGTCAGACAGGCTTGCGCTTGAAGCGGCGCAGGCCGGCCAGGCCGGCGATGCCGGAAATCAGCAGCAGGCCAGCGCCCGGCAGCGGCACGATCGACGGGTTGTTCGAGGTCCCGATGATGATGTCGTCGATGCCGAAGGCGTCGGAGTCGCTGGTCGGGTCGATGAGGTAGAATTCCACGCCGAAGAACTCGACGCCGGTGGTCACGCCGGCGAAGATCAGGTTGCCGTTCGCGCCGTTCGGCCCGAGGACGCCCAGATCCAGCTGCTCATCGCCGAAGAAGTCGAGCAGGCGCAGGCCCAGTTCACCGTCGAAATCGCCGATGTCGCTGCCGTAGAAGCCGAAAGCCGTGACGCCGGCGCCGCCGAAGGAGATGGCGAGTTCGCTGTCGCTGCTGGTTTTCACCCGCAGATACTGGACGGGCGACACCGCGTATTGCAGCTGCGGCGTGTCGGTGTCGCGGATTTCGCCGTCGCCGACGAAGCTCAGCATGGTGCCGCCGGTGGCGACGCCGGTCTGGCCGGTGGCCGCGCCGACAACCATGCCGGTGGTGGCCTCTTCGAAGTCGAAGTCTTCCTGCACGAGCAGGGCGGCTTCGAACAGCGCGCGTTCAGCGGCGGTGGCGACCGGCGGCAAGCCGGCGTCCTGCGCGAAGAACGTTGTCAGCGCCGACGCCGGTCCGGCGAGCGCAACCGCACCGACCATCGCAGCAAGGGCGACCGGCGCGAAAAACTTGTGAGTCATGTGAACCTCCATTGGTCATGCCAAAAATTCAGGAGGCGGCAAACGTAAACACCGCATGGGAAACGCGATCAATTACAAAAAGAGTTTCGCGACCAGCAAAGGTCTGGGCGCAGAATTCACTCCCGTTTTTCGCAGAACAACACATTCTGCGGTCTTTCCACTCAACGCGGGCACCTGGGCGTACGCAGTGGGAATCACGGCAAGCTCAAACGTTGAGCGGAACATAGGAACCGAGACTTATCCCGAACCCGTTGGATACCGAGGTATCTTAGCACAACCCCAACGGAAAAAGAAAGCATCTTGTTTCTGCCAATTTCGGGATTATTAGCGTTAATTTACAGTCGGTTGGCTTGACATGCTCGTTGCCACGGAAACGCCGAATTTGCCGAATCTGCCCAAGTGGCTGGTCCTGATCAGCGTTAATCTATCCTTAATCGGTCGCGCCCCAAAATCCCCGTCAGACGAAAGATCCCGGTTGTTCTTGTTGCGTTCCAGTGTTAAGCACTTTGAACAAAATGCGAACGGCAGCGAGATTGAACCCGTGTCGCGGCTGTGAAATAAGGGAAACAGGCAATGGCCCAGAGCATCCTTGAACTGAGTGGTAAACGCGGCATGGACAAGCAGAAGGCGCTGGATTCGGCGCTCGGCCAGATCGAGCGGAATTTCGGCAAGGGCTCCATCATGAAGCTCGGCCAGCAGAGCCACATGGACGTGGAATCCATTTCGACCGGCTCCATCGGGCTCGACATCGCGCTTGGCATCGGCGGACTGCCCAGGGGGCGGATCATCGAGATCTACGGGCCGGAAAGCTCCGGCAAGACCACGCTGGCGCTGCATGTGATTGCCGAAATGCAGCGCGAGGGCGGCATCTGCGCCTTCGTCGACGCCGAGCACGCGCTTGATCCGTCCTACGCGCAGAAGCTGGGGCTGGACATTGACGAATTGCTGATCTCCCAGCCCGACGCCGGCGAGCAGGCGCTGGAGATCACCGACACGCTGGTGCGCTCGGGCGCGGTGTCGGTGGTGGTGGTGGATTCCGTCGCCGCCCTGACCCCCAAGGCGGAGCTCGAAGGCGACATGGGCGACAGTTCGGTCGGCGTGCAGGCGCGGCTGATGAGCCAGGCCATGCGCAAGCTCACCGGGTCGATCTCGCGGTCCAAATGCATGGTCATCTTCATCAACCAGATCCGCATGAAGATCGGCGTGATGTTCGGTTCGCCCGAAACCACCAGCGGCGGCAACGCGTTGAAATTCTACGCCTCCGTGCGGCTCGACATCCGCCGCATCGGCGCGATCAAGGATCGCGACGAGGTGGTGGGCAATTCCACCCGCGTGAAAGTGGTCAAGAACAAGGTGGCGCCGCCGTTCAAGCAGGTGGAATTCGACATCATGTATGGCGAGGGCATCTCCAAGACCGGCGAACTGATCGACATGGGCGTGAAGGCCGGGGTGGTGGAGAAATCGGGATCCTGGTTCTCCTATGGCGACCAGCGCATCGGGCAGGGGCGCGAGAACGCCAAGAAATTCCTGCGCGACAATCCAGACATCGCCTATGAGGTCGAGGACAAGATCCGCGCCGCGCACGGGCTCGAATTCAACCGCCCGCCGCCCGCCGCCGACGACGTGCTGGAGGCCTGACTTTCCGGAACGTCGCCTGTCCCGCCCTCGGCCGCTGGCAGGGCGGGGGGCGACGTTGACCTGCGGAGTCAGACGCGGCGCCAGCGGCGGCGCAGTCAGGCCGGATCCGCAAAACCCCGCGGCGACCGGGACTGTCAGCCGCCGGTGACGCTCATGTTGTGCGAAACCGCGCCGCCGACACGCTGCCTTGAATAGTCGAAATCATGGCCCTTGGGCTTGCGGGCGATGGCGTTGCGGATCGCGTCGCGCAGCGGCGCGTCCGAGTCGTCGCCGCGCAGCGCCGCGCGCAGATCCGCGTCGTCATCCTGCCCGAGACACATGTAGAGCTGTCCGGTGCAGGTCAGCCGCACCCGGTTGCAGCTTTCGCAGAAATTATGGGTGAGCGGCGTGATGAAGCCGATCCGCCCGCCGGTCTCCTCGACCCGCACATAGCGCGCCGGGCCGCCGGTGTTGAGGGGAATGTCGGTGAGGCGCCAGCGCGCGGCCAGATCGGCGCGCAGCTCGCTCAGCGCGTAATACTGGTCGAGCCGGTTCTCATTGCCGATATCGCCCATGGGCATGACCTCGATGAAGGTCAGGTCCATGCCCCGGTCGCCGCACCATGCCACCAGCTTGTGAATCTCGTCGTCGTTGACGCCGCGCAGCGCCACCGCGTTGATCTTCACCTTCAGCCCGGCCTCCTGCGCCGCGTCGATGCCGTCCATCACCTGCGCGAAGCGGCCCCAGCGGGTGATCTTGGCGAATTTCTTCGCATCCAGCGTATCCAGCGAGACATTGACCCGGCGCACCCCGGCGTCAGACAGCGGCCCGGCGAAGCGGCGCAGCTGCGAGCCGTTGGTGGTCAGCGTCAGTTCGTCGAGCGCGCCCGAGGCCACATGTTCGCCCATGCGCGCGAAAAACTGCATGATGTTGCGCCGCACCAGCGGTTCGCCGCCGGTGATGCGCAGCTTGCGCACCCCCATGGCGATGAAAACCGAACACATGCGGTCGAGTTCCTCAAGCGTCAGAAGGTCCTTCTTGGGCAGGAAGGTCATGTTCTCGGACATGCAGTAGACGCAGCGAAAATCGCAGCGATCGGTGACCGATACGCGCAGATAGGTGATTGCCCGCGCGAAAGGGTCGATCAGTGGCGCGCCGTCCAAGGGCGCCTCGGGGGCGAAGATTTGGCTGGTCATGACGTCTCCCTGTTGCGCCTCAATCTAGTGGCGCCCGGGGCGCGCGGCAAGGCGCGGGGCGCCGCGCTCAGCGCGTGGGCGGCGGCAGCTCGGCTTCCGAGGTCCGGGCCCGCTGCATGATGTCCCAGGCCTGTTCCGCGGTCTCCACGAAATGGAACAGCTCCAGATCCTCGGCGGCGATGGTGCCGGCGTCGGCCAGGGCCTCCCAATTGACGATGGAGCGCCAGAATTTTTCGCCGAACAGCAGCACGGGCACCGGGGCCATGCGGCGGGTCTGGATCAGGGTCAGGGTCTCGAACAGTTCGTCAAGCGTGCCGAAGCCGCCGGGAAACACCCCGATCGCTTCGGCGCGCATCAGGAAATGCATCTTGCGGATGGCGAAATAGTGGAAATTGAAACTGAGCTCGGGGGTGACGTATGCATTGGGCGCGTTTTCGAACGGCAGCACGATGCCGAGCCCGACCGAGCGGCCGCCCGCCTCATGGGCGCCGCGATTGCCCGCCTCCATGACCCCGGGTCCGCCGCCGGTCACCACCACGTGGCGCGAGCCGTCCCCGGCGAGGCTGGCCTCGGTGCAGAGCCGGGCGAATCGCCGCGCCTCCTCGTAGAAATGGCAGAGATCGCCGAGGGTCTTCGTATGCGCCTCGCGCTTGCGGTCGGGCGCGAGGATGCGGGCGCCGCCGAACAGCACCACGGTGCTTTCGACGTTTTGCTCGCGCAGCAGGGTTTCGATCTTCAGGAGCTCAAGCTGCAGGCGCACCGGGCGCAGATCGTCGCGTTTCAGGAAATCGAGGTCCTGAAAGGCCAGCCGATAGGCCGGCGCGGCGCTTTGCGGCGTGACCGGCTGGCGTTCGGCGGCGTGGATGTCCTCCTCGGCCGAGCGAAACACCGAATGCCTGTCGTCGCGATGGGTCATGCGCAGTTTTCCTTGCCGTCGCGCGGCCCGATGGGGCCTCGCCAGATCCATGCCGCCCCTGCGGGCGCGCCGCCGATCCCGCGCGCGAGGATTGCGCGCGGGGGCCCGCGCCTCTATAGCCTCCCGTCAGCGCCGCCGTAACCGCAAAAGCAGGATCAGCCATGACCAACGCCGCCGCAGGACTTGAGACCGTCATCGAAGCCGCCTGGGACGATCGCGACGCGGTGTCGCCCGCCACGCGGGGCGAGATTCGCGAGGCGATCGATACCGCCCTGACCCTGCTGGATACCGGCCGCGCGCGGGTGGCGACGCGGGGCGATGACGGATCCTGGACCGTGCATCAGTGGCTGAAGAAAGCGGTGCTGCTGAGTTTTCGGCTCAACGACATGACCGAGATCCCCGGGGGGCCGGGCGGGGCTTGCTGGTGGGACAAGGTGCCCTCGAAATTCGACGGCTGGGGCGCCGAGCAGTGGCGCGCGGCGGGGTTTCGCGCGGTGCCGGGCGCGATCGTGCGCCGCTCGGCCTTTGTCGCGCCCGGCGCGGTGCTGATGCCGAGCTTCGTCAATCTCGGCGCCTATGTGGACAGCGGGACCATGGTGGACACCTGGGCCTCGGTGGGGTCCTGCGCGCAGATCGGCAAGAACGTGCATCTGTCGGGCGGCGTCGGCATCGGCGGCGTGCTGGAGCCCATGCAGGCCGGCCCGACGATCATCGAGGACGACTGCTTCATCGGGGCCCGCTCCGAGGTGGTCGAGGGCTGCATCGTGCGCGAGGGATCGGTGCTGGGGATGGGCGTGTTCATCGGCAGATCCACCAGGATCGTCGATCGCGCCAGCGGCGAGGTCAGCTATGGCGAGGTGCCGCCCTATTCGGTGGTTGTGGCGGGCGCGCTGCCGGGCAAGCCCATGGCCGGCGGCGCGCCGGGGCCGTCGCTGTATTGCGCGGTGATCGTGAAACGGGTGGATGAGCGCACCCGTTCGAAAACCTCGATCAACGACCTTTTGCGCGACTGAAGCGGGCAGGGGCGATGTCGGACAAGCCCAGGAAGCCAAGCCGCCAGAAGGCGTTCACGCTGCTGGTGCAGGTCGGGCGCGCCAAGGGCGACGGCTTGCCGGCCAGGGCGACCGGGGCGGCGCTGATGTGCTACGCCTCGGGCGTGGACGAGGCGGAGGCGGTGCGCGAGACGGTGGCGGTGCTCAAGCAGGCGGATCTGGCGCCGCTGGAGGTCACCGGCTACGGCACGCTGGAGGAACGCCTCGCCGACGGTCAGGAAATAGGCGACGAGGACCGGGCGCTGATGGATCGCGCCCTGGCCGAGAACGCGGTGATCGTGGCGCAAGTGACGCCGTTTTTCGACGACTGAGCCCGGGGGCGCCCGCAAGCGCCCCCGCCGGGCGCGTGCCCCGCCCGCCCACCCCGCCCGCCCCCGGCGAGGCCGCTTGCGGGCAGGGGCGCGGGGCGTTTCTGACAGGAGAGCTTCATATGTCTGACATCGCCGCGCCCGTCGATCCGGTCGCCCTGTCCGCGGAGCTGATCCGCTGCCCCTCGGTGACGCCCGAGGAGGGCGGCGCCATCGCGTTGCTGGAGACCCGGCTTGGCGCCGCCGGTTTCGCCTGCACGCGCATCGAGCGCGGCGGCGTCTCGAATCTTTATGCGCGCTGGGGCGATCGGGCGCCGGTGTTCGGCTTCAATGGTCATACCGATGTCGTGCCGGCGGGCGACGCGGACGCCTGGACCCACCCGCCGTTCAGCGGCGAGATCCATGGCGGCGAGCTGTGGGGGCGGGGGGCCACCGACATGAAGACCGGCGTCGCCGCCTTCGCGGCGGCGGCGATGGATGCGGTGCGCGACCGCCCTCATGGCTCGATCGCGCTGCTGATCACCGGCGACGAGGAGGGCGACGCCGCCGACGGCACCCTGGCCATTCTCGACTGGATGGCCGCGAATGGCGAGACTCTGGACGTTTGCCTGGTCGGCGAGCCCACCTGCCCGGAGGCATTCGGCGACATGATCAAGATCGGCCGGCGCGGGTCGATGACGGTCTTTTTCACCGCGCGCGGCAAGCAGGGGCATTCCGCCTATCCGCACCGGGCGCGCAACCCTCTGCCGGCGCTGACGAGGCTGCTGGACCGGCTGGCGCGCCGCGAACTCGATGCGGGGACCGCGCATTTCGACCCCTCGACGCTGGCGATCACCACCATCGACGTGGGCAACCCGGCCACCAACGTGATCCCCGCCGAGGGCCGCGCCACGGTGAACATCCGCTTCAACGACGCACATGACTCCGCCGGCCTCTCGGACTGGCTGCGCGCCGAAGCGGCGCGCGCAGCGGCCGAGACCGGCATCGACATCGACCTGAGCTTCAAGATCTCGGGCGAAAGTTTCATCACCCCGCCGGGGCCGCTCACCGATCTGATATCCGCGGCGGTCGAGGCCGAGACCGGGCGCCGCCCCGCATTGTCAACCAGCGGCGGCACGTCTGACGCCCGTTTCGTCAAGGCGCACTGTCCGGTGGCGGAATTCGGCCTCGTGGGCAAGACCATGCATCAAGTGGATGAACGCGTCCCCGTGGCGCAGATCGAACAGCTGAAAGCCGTCTACCTGCGGATGCTGCGCGGCTATTTCGCCTGACCGGGCCACCGGTCGCCCAAACGGCGCAGCCGTTCCGTCGGCCCGCAGGCCGATCGTCGGGGAGGGGGGCTCGACGCCCCCCGACACGAGGCGCGCCCCTGGACATTCGCGACCCGGACGCAAAAAGGCCCCGCGTCCGGGGACGCGAGGCCTCGGTTTCGATCGCCGCGCAGCCGCGTCAGGCGGCGGCGCGCAGGATCAGCACCTCGTCGACGCGCTTGGCGGCCCGGTCCTCGTCGATCGCCTCCACCGCGGCAAGCTCGCGGGTCAGGCGCTCCAGCGCCGCTTCGTAAAGCTGGCGCTCGGAATAGGACTGGTCGGGCTGGTCTTCGGCGCGGTGCAGATCGCGCACCACTTCGGCGATGGAGATCAGATCGCCGGAATTGATCTTCTGTTCGTATTCCTGCGCGCGGCGCGACCACATGGCGCGCTTCACCCGGGCGCGGCCCTTCAGGGTGTCGAGCGCCAGCCCGATGGTGTCCGGCGAACTCAGCGACCGCATGCCGACCGATCCGGCCTTGGCGGTGGGCACGCGCAGCGTCATCTTGTCTTTCTCGAAGGAGATGACGAACAATTCCAGTCGGGCGCCGGCGATTTCCTGCTCCTCGATCCGAACGATCTTTCCCACGCCATGCGCCGGATAGACCACGAAATCATTGGGACGAAATTCGGATTTGTTGGAGGCGGTCTTGCTCATGCGGTTGGTCGTCCTTCCTCGTAGCGGGCGCCAAAGCGCCCGACACAGCAAAACCCGCTCGCCCGCCATTTTCCCGGCGGTGCTGCAGTTGCTTCGCTGTTCGCTCTGCGTTTTGCGCGGTACCCGATCGGCGGCTCGCCGCGAAGGCCCGACCCCGGGGCTTCGCCCCTGGCCGATCGCTTCCATCCGACGAGGTGATCGCGCATGCACGTTTGTGTAATGAATATATCATAATTCGCATGCGATTCCCATAGCTGCGGCGTCGGGCCGCAACCGCATGCTTCGAGATTTCGCGAATCTGGATGAAGGACTCGGCGAATCTGAGCGCGATGCTACGCCAGATCCGGTGAAGCAAATGTGACAGCGGCGGCGCGAGTCCGAGGCAAAGCGTCGCGCCGGGCGCGCTCAGTCGCCCACGCCCGGCTTTTCCGAAAAGTACTTGGCCAGCTTGCCCTCTTCGCCGTCGTATTTTTCCGCGTCATCGGCCTGCTCGCGCTTGGTGACGATGTTGGGCCAGGATTCGGAATATTTCCGGTTGAACTCGACCCATTTCTCCATGTCCGGCTCGGTGTCCGGCAGGATCGCCTCGGCCGGGCACTCAGGTTCGCAGACCCCGCAATCGATGCATTCGTCGGGATGAATGACCAGCATGTTCTCGCCGATGTAGAAGCAGTCGACGGGGCAGACCTCGACGCAATCGGTATAGACGCATTTGATGCAGTTCTCGGTGACGATGTAGGTCATTGCGCGCGTTTCCCGTTTCATCGGATTCGACCCAGGCGAAGGCGGCAGGCGAAACCAGCGTGGTTCTAGGGCGCGCGATCGGCAGTGGCAAGAGCGACCATTTGGCCCGCGTGAGGCGGCGGCGCGCCGGATCCCGCACCCGCCGCCTTGCGGCCGCGTCAATGATCGCCGGCATCGCGGAGTTTTTGCGTGAGCCGCCTGTCGCGCTTGGTCGGCCGTCCGGCGCCGGGATCGCGCAGCCCCACCGGCGCGGGGCCGTCGGCGGCGCCCCTGACGCGCGACGGGCGCGGGGCCGGCGGCGCCAGGTCGTCATAGAGCGCGCGCGCCTCGGGCGCCGGGCCGCGACGGACGCCCAGCGCCAGAATTTCGATCACGCGAACGTGATCGCCCAGCGCAAATGTCAGCACGTCCCCCGGGCGCACCTGCGCCGAGGGCTTCGTCACCCGCGCGCCGTTGATCCGCACGCCGCTCCGGGCCACCGCCCTGGCGGCGAGGCTGCGGGTCTTCAGGAACCGCGCAAACCACAGCCATTTGTCGATCCGCAACGCCGCGCCGGCGTTTTCGGGCGGCGCCGCGCCGGTCATGCCGGGCGCGCCGCCTCAGCGCTTGGTTTTCAACGCCATCAGGGCCGCGAAGGGGTTGTCCGGGTCGATGGGTTTTTCGGATTTGGGCGGGCGGGCGGTGTATGTCCGGGGCGTCTCGTTGCGCGGCTTGCCCTTGGCGTGCTTGCGGGTCTCGTTCGGCTTGCGGTCGTCGCCGCTCCGGCCGCGGGGCTTGCCGCCGGGTTTCTTGCCGCCGCCCTGGCGCTTGCCTTCAGCGTCGCGGGTCTGTGCGCCGCGGGTCTGGCCGCCGCGGGTCTGGCCGCGCGACGGCTGGCGATTGTCCTGATCCTCGCCATTGCGCCGTCCGCGGCCTCGCCCGCCCTGACGCGGCGCCCAGGTGAAGGTGTAGAACACCTGCAGGTCCACTGAATCCTTGGCAGATCCTTTCGCCGAATCAGTCTCGGGGCCCTTCGCCGATGCCTTGTCTGGCGCCTGCCCTGATTCGGCCCCGGTTTCCGCGTCCGTTTCGGGCGCGGCGCCGGCCTCGGCCTCGGGTTTCGCGTCCGCCCCGGCCCCGGATGACTCGTCAGGCGCGTCCGCGTCTGGTTTCGCCCCGGCGGCCCCGGGGCCCGGCTGCGCCGCGGGATCTGTCTGCGTCTCGGGGTCTTTGCGCACCTCGAGGGCGGGCGCCTCCGGGGGCTCGGCCGAGGGCGCCGAGTCGGGCGCAGAGGCCGGGGCCTCGTCGGTTGCAGGAACGGGCGTCGTCTCGGCGTCTGACCCGGCCTCGATCCTGGTCGCCGTCGCGGAGTTCGCGGCGTCGCCGTCGGGTGCGGCGCCGTCCGGCGTCGGCGTTTCCCGCCCGGCTTCCGTCGCGGCCGCCGCGGAACCGGTCGGCGAGTCGGGCGTGTCCGGAGCTTTGGCCCCGGGCGCGTCGCCCGCGCCGGCTTCGGACCCGGCCCCCGCCTTCGCGGACGCGGCGGGCTGCTGGGGGATCGGCGCCGGCTTGGGGCGTTCGCCGCGTTCGGCGCGATAGCCCAGCCCCTGCATCAGATCGGCGAATTGCTCCAGCGTGCAGCCGGTGATCGACAGCATGTCCGCCGCCGCCTCGAAACCGCCGCGCGTGTCCTGGGTGCGGATCATGTCGGCGAGCCGCTCCAGCATGTCGATGCGGATGGCGCGCTGTCCGGCCAGCCGGTAGCCCGCGCGGGGATAGAACCCCTTCGGCGCGCCCTCGACCGCGGGGATGGTCACCAGCCCCGGCGGCGGCGCGACGCACAGTTCCTGTTGCCCTTCGGCAAGCCCCCACAGCGCCAGCCGCAGCCGGGTCGGCGCCGGCTTCAGCAGCAGCGGCATGAAGATGGTGTGCTGCCCGAAGCGCACGCCGTGGCGGCGCAGCATGCCGCGCCCGTCCTGGTCCAGTTCCTTCACGTCGCGCGAAATCTCGGCCCGGGGAATCACGCCGAGCGCCTCCACCAGCTGGAACGCGATGCCGCGCGCCAGCCCGGTGACGGTCTCGTCGTCGCGCAGCTTTATCAGCGGTTCGAAATGCGCGGCGATGCGCCGGTTGATCCAGTGGATCAGGCGGCGTTCGACCTTCTGGCGCACGTCCTCGCCGGCGATCTCGTCGACGAAGCCCTCGACGCCGGGCGACAGCGGATCGGCGCCCGCCACCAGCTTGCCCACGGCGTGCTCGCCCCACATCAGCCCGCCCTGATCGGTCATGTCCAGCTCGGTGTCGGGCGCGTTGTAGAACTTGTCGGCGCGCAGTCTGAATTCGGTCTCCAGCGCCTGGGTGGAGGCGGCGCGCAGGGTCTTGGCCTCGTCGCCGGTCGCCTCGGGATCCTGGGTGAAGCGGAACCCGTCGAGCCGCCCCAACGCGTGCCCCTCCGCGGTCACTTCGCCCTTGTCGTTCACTTCAGCCACCAGGCTCTCCTTCTGCTTCAACCGCCGCATCAGCACCGAGGTGCGGCGATCGACGAATCTCTGGGTCAGACGTGCGTGCAGCGCGTCCGACAATCGGTCTTCCACGTCGCGCGCCGCCTCGCGCCAGCGCGCCGCGTCCTCGACCCAGTCGCGGCGGTTGGCCACGTAGGTCCAGGTGCGGATGAACGCGAGCCGTGTGGACAGCGCGTCGATGTCGCCGTCCGAGCGGTCCACGCGGGCGATCCGCGCATTTATCCAGTCGGAGGATATACAGGCCTTGTCGGACAGGAGGAAACGATAAATCTCCGCGATCAGCCCGGCATGCTCCGCATCGCCGGTCTTGCGGAAGTCGGGAATCTGGCAGACCTCCCACAGCCGGCGCACTTGCGGGCCGCCCCTGGCCATGTCGCCGATCCGCGGATCGGCCTGCATCCGGCGCAGGGCGGCAAGGTCGTCGGCTTCGCGCGCGCGCATCAGGCCGGGCAGGTCGGGGGCCTGTTCCAGCGAGGCGATCAGCGCCGGAACCGACCCGAAGCGCAGCCGCGAATTGCGATAGGACAGGCGGCGGATGGTCGGGAAGCGGTGGCTCTCGATGGCCTCGACGGTCTCGGCGTCGAGGTTCGGCGCCTCGCCGGTCACGCCGAAGCTGCCATTGGTCAGGTGCCGCCCGGCGCGCCCGGCGATCTGCGCCAGTTCGCCCGGCCACAGCGGCCGGTGACGCCGCCCGTCGAATTTCGACAGGCCGGAAAACGCCACATGCCTCACGTCGAGATTGAGCCCCATGCCGATGGCGTCCGTGGCCACCAGATGATCCACGTCGCCGTTCTGATACAGTTCCACCTGGGCGTTGCGGGTGCGCGGCGACAGCGCCCCCATCACCACCGCCGCGCCGCCGCGCTGGCGGCGCATCAGTTCCGCGATCGCATAGACGCTGTCGGCGGAGAAGCCGACGATGGCCGACCGGCTCGGCATCCGCCCCAGCTTTTTCGGCCCGGCATAGGTCAGGGTCGACAGCCGGTCGCGGCGCATGAAGCGCGCGCGCGGAATCAGTTCGGCGATGCGCGGGCGCATGGCCTCGGCGCCCAGAAACAGGGTCTCGTGCAGCCCGCGCGCGTGCAGCAGCCGGTCGGTGAACACATGCCCCCGGTCCGGGTCGGCGCAGAGCTGGATTTCATCCACGGCGACGAAATCCGCGCCCTGTTCCAGGGGCATCGCCTCGACGGTGCAGATCCAGTATTGCGACCGGGGCGGCACGATCTTTTCCTCGCCGGTGACCAGCGACACCGCCGACGGCCCGCGAAGGGCGACGATGCGGTCGTAGATTTCCCGCGCCAGCAGGCGCAGCGGCAGGCCCATGACGCCGCTGCGATGGGCGAGCATGCGTTCGATGGCGTAGTGGGTCTTGCCGGTGTTGGTGGGGCCGAGCACCGCCGTCACCCGGTCGTCGCGCGGATGCCCTTCGACGCGCCGCGCCCGATCCGGCGCGGCGCCGGGATCGCCGTCAAGCGGCCAGGCGGGGAGGGGGGCGGGAAATTCAGGCATGGGCGGCGTCCTTGTCCGCGAGGCGCGCCCGGCCGGATGACATGTCAGACGGTGGTGAGCGTTGCGCTAGATATCGCGGCCTTCGACGCGCGGCGCAAGCCGTTCCACGGCGTTCTTTGCGCGCTGGATATGCGGATTGACCGCCAGCGCGGCGCGAAAGGCGGCGATGGCGTCGCCGTCGCGGCCGATCTGCTCCAGAATCATCCCCAGCCCGGTCAGCGCGCCGAAATGGCGCGGCTCGCGCGCCAGCACCTGTTCGATGTCGGCCAGCGACAGCCCCCAGTCGCCATGCATGTAATAGGCGGTGGCGCGCGCGTTCCAGCCCTCGGCGAATTCCGGGTCGTGCTCCACCAGCGCCGAGAAAAAGCCGATGGCCTTGACCATCTCGCCGGCGTTGAGCGCATCGCGCCCGCGGCGCAGCAGCAGGTCCATGCTGGCGGACCCGGACCGCGACCAGATGACCTGGATCTTCTTCACGATCTGCGCCTGAGCGTCGGCCTCCGCGGTCGCAAGCTCGGCGAACAGCGCGTCGAGCCGTGCGGCGTCGGTTTCCGGGGCCGTGGCCTCGACCCCGGCGCCGGCCCCGGATTCGGCTTCCGGGGCGATCGAGAACCCGCCCGGATCATCCGTCGAATCGCCGCCGCCGGCCGCTGCCGGCGGGTTTTGCGCCGATGCCGCGCCGGGCGCGGCGATCCACGCGCCGGCGCAAACCATTGCGAACGCGACGGCGCCTGCGAGGCGCGCGCGCGGGTGACGCAGAGTGTCGCTGTGCTTTGCCATTTCAGGTGATAGTTTAACGCGGTGGAGCGGAAAAGCGAGCGTCGGACGCAGGGTTCGGCGAAGGCTCCAGGAGAATTGATCATGAGCGAAGTGCTGAGCGCCGCCGTCGAGACCCTGAAGGAAAAGCTGGCCGGGGACAGTTTCGACGGCTCGGTGAAGTTTGAAATCGAGGGGCTCGGCGCGGTGCGCATCGAGGGCGCGGATGTTTCCATCGACGACGGCGACGCGGATTGCACCATCACCGCCGACGAGGAAACGTTCAAGGGCATGGTCTCGGGCGACGTGAACCCCACCACCGCCTTCATGACCGGCAAGCTCAAGGTCGACGGCGACATGTCCAAGGCCATGGCGCTCAGCTCGGTCCTGGCCTGATGGAGGAGGCGGCGCCGTTCCACGCGGATCTGGCCGAGGCGCCGCCGCCCGATCATTGCGCGTGGCTCGCCGCGGCGGGGGCGCGGGTGCGCGCCGCCGTCTGGTCCGGCGGGCCGCGCGGCGTCATGCTGCTGTTTCAGGGGCGCACGGAATATCTGGAAAAATACGGCCGGGTGATCGCGCGGCTGCGCCGCGACGGCTTCAGCGTCGCCGCCATCGACTGGCGCGGGCAGGGGCTGTCCACGCGCAGCGAGGGCGTGCCGCTGCTGGGCGACGTGGTGGATTTCGATCTCTATCAGCGCGACGTGGCGGCGCTGGTCGGCTGGGCGCCGGTGGCGGCGCTGCCGGGGCCGCGGGTGCTGCTGGCCCATTCCATGGGCGGCTGCATCGGGCTGCGGGCGCTGACCGACGCGCGCATCGACCCGGCGGCGGCGATCTTCAGCGCGCCCATGTGGGGGTTGAGCATGTCGGCGCCGGCGCTGTTCGCCGCTCGGGCGCTGGCGCGGGCGATGACCCTGCTGGGGCTCGGGACCGTGCCGCTGCCGGGGCGGCATTCGCGCACCCCCTACGTGATCGCGCAGGGGTTCGAGGGCAACGTGCTGACCACCGATCCCGCCCACTACGCCTGGTTTCGCGAACATTGCGCGGCGCGCCCGGAGCTGCACATCGCCGCGCCGACGCCGCGCTGGGCGGACGCGGCGTTTCGCGAAATGGCGGCGCTGCGCCATGCGTCCCCGGCCAGCTGCCCGACCCTGGCGCTGCTGGGCACGCAGGAGGCCGTGGTCTCCCCCGAGGCGATCCGCTTCTACGCCGAGCGCGCGGGCGCCAGCCTGCGGGTGCTGCAGGGCGCAAAGCACGAACCGCTGATGGAACCGCAGGATCACCCCCCGGGGCTGGAGGCATGGCGCGCGATCGAGGATTTCCTGCAGGCGCAGGGCGTCTGACAGGCGCACGCCCGCGTTGCGCCGGGCTGGGCGGGTTCAATCGGCGAGCAGCGCCATCGCCGCCGCGTGCAATTCCGGCGTCGCCGCGGCGATCGCCCGTCCGCCGTGCTGCGCGTCGCCGCCGTCCCAGGTCGTGAGACGCCCCCCGGCGCCCTGCACCAGCGGAATCAGCGCCTGAATGTCATGGGGTTGCAGCCCGGCCTCGATCACCAGATCCACATGTCCGGCGGCGAGCAGCGCATAGGCCGAGCAGTCGAGCCCGTAGCGGGTCAGGCGCACCCGGTCGCGCACCCGCTCGAATCGCAGGCGTTCTTCGGGCGAGCCCACCTCGGGGAACGTGCTGCAGAGCCGCGCCGCGCCAAGCGCCGTGACCGCGCTGGCATGGATCGGCGCCGGGTGGCGGTCGTCGCCGGCGCGCGTCGACATGCGCCAGGCGGTCTTGCCGTCGCCCCAGAAGCGTTCGCCGACAAACGGCTGGTCCATCATGCCCAGCACCGGGCGCGCCCCGTCATTGAGCGCGATCAGCACCCCCCATGTGGGCGCCCCGAACACGAAGGCGCGGGTGCCGTCCACCGGGTCCAGCACCCAGAATCGCCCGGATTCGCCCTCCATGCGCCCGTGCTCCTCGCCCTGCACGCCGTCTTTCGGGCGATGCGCGGCGATCAGGGCGCGCATGGCGGTCTCGGCCTCGCGATCGGCGGCGGTCACCGGGTCGTATGCGCCGCTCGCGGCCTTGTTGGAGGTTTGGAGCCCGGCGCTGCGGAAATGGCGCAGGCACGGGGCGCGCGCAGCATCGGCCAGGGCATGGGTCAGTTCAAGGTCCGAACCCGGCGCCGAAATCGCGGCGCGGTTCTGATCCCTGCGATCGCCGGTCATGCGGGGCGGGTCTGCGCCGGGCCGTCATCGGCGCGGCGGGCTGATCTGGTCATTCGGACAGTCTTTCGCGCCGGCGCCCGAGGGGCGCCGGCGGGTTGTCGCGCCAAGTCGGGGACGCGGTTTCAGGCGGCGTCGCTCAGCACCCGCGCCAGGTCGAACAGGCGGCGGCGCTGGGCTTCCGGAATGGCGTAGTAGGAGCGCACCAGCTCCAGCGCCTCCTTGTCGGCGAGCAGGTCGCCGCGCTGCTTGGGCGCGTCGTTGGCGCCGGAATCGCCCATCGCGTCATCGCCGAGCCCTTCGAAGAAAAAGCTCACCGGCACGTCGAGCGCATGCCCGATGTCCCAGAGACGCGACGCGCTGACGCGGTTCATGCCGGTCTCGTATTTCTGGATCTGCTGGAACTTGATTCCAACCTTTTCGCCAAGCTGCTGCTGGGTCATGCCCACCATCCAACGGCGGTGACGGACTCGCTTCCCGACATGCACGTCAACCGGATGTTTCATTCACGATGCTCCCTGAAACGACTGCATAACTGTGGTGCAATATGCCAAGCAAGAAGCGGGCCAACTTTCGTTTCATCCTTTGCGGGCGCTGACAATGGCTGGATTCCCCTGTCTGGGCGCAATCGGAAGCAATGCAGGGTCTGCCTGGATCGCGCGTGCTCGTGGCGAAATGCGGTTGCGCTGTGCAATCTACAGTTTAGTTTGCATTTTGCAATGCATTTTGCAACGGAATCAGGCGTGAAGCTTTTCGGTTTTTGCGTTGCGCTTACGCTCGTGGGGGTCGAGATGGCGCTTGCGCAGCCGGATCGCGTTCGGGGTGACCTCCACCAGTTCGTCATTCTCCACGTAGGCGATCGCCTGTTCCAGCGTGAAGCGCACCGGCGTGGTCAGCACCACCGCCTCGTCCTTGCCCGAGGCGCGGACGTTGGACAGCTTCTTGCCCTTCAGCGGATTGACGCCAAGGTCGCTGCCCTTGGCGTGCTCGCCGATGATCATGCCCTCGTAGATGTCCTCGCCGGCGCCGATATAGAGCTTGCCGCGGGGTTCGAGGTTGAACAGCGCGAAGGGCACGCTGCGCCCCTGCGCGATGGAAAACATCACCCCGTTGCGCCGCCCCGGGATCGAGCCCTTGTGCGGCGACCAGGAGTGAAACACCCGGTTCAGCACACCCGTTCCGCGCGTGTCGGTGAGGAATTCGCCATGGTAGCCGATCAACCCACGCGACGGCGCGAGGAACACGATTCGGGTCTTGCCGCCGCTGGAGGGGCGCATCTCGGTCATCTCGGCCTTGCGCAGCGAAAGCTTTTCCACCACCGCGCCGGTGAATTCATCGTCAACGTCGACGGTGACCTCCTCGACGGGCTCCAGCGTCACGCCGTTTTCCTCGCGGAACAGCACCCGGGGGCGGGACACCGACAGCTCGAATCCCTCGCGGCGCATGGTCTCGATCAGCACCCCCATCTGCAATTCGCCGCGCCCGGCGACCTCGAAGGCGTCGCGGTCGGCGGTGTCGGAAATGCGGATGGCGACGTTGCGCTCGGCCTCCTTCATCAGCCGTTCGCGGATCACCCGCGACTGCACCTTGGCGCCGTCGCGCCCGGCCAGCGGGCTGTCATTGATGCCGAAGGTGACCGAGATGGTCGGCGGGTCGATGGGCTGCGCCGGCAGCGGGGTCTGGTTTTCCACCGTGCAGATGGTGTCGGCGACCGTGGATTTGGTCATCCCGGCCAGGGCCACGATGTCGCCGGCCTCGGCGCGTTCGATCGGCATCCGCGACAGCCCGCGAAAGGCCAGGATCTTGGACACGCGAAAGCGTTCGATCTCGGTCCCGTCGCGGGTCAGCGCCTTGAGATGCGCGCCCGGCGCGACGGCGCCGCTTTCCACCCGCCCGGTGAGGATGCGCCCCAGAAACGGGTCGGCCTCGAGCGTGGTGGCGAGCATGGCGAAGGGCTCGTCGCCATGGGCGATCTGCGCGGGCGCCGGGATATGGCGGATGATCAGCTCGAACAGCGCGTCGAGGGTCTTGCGCGGCCCGTCCAGCGAATCATCCGCCCAGCCGTTGCGCCCCGAGGCGTAAAGCACCGGGAAATCCAGCTGGTCGTCATCGGCGTCGAGCGCGCTGAACAGGTCGAACACCAGGTCGAGCGCGTTGTCGGGATCGGATTCCGGCTTGTCCACCTTGTTGAGCACCACGATGGGACGCAGCCCCAGCGCCAGCGCCTTCTGGGTCACGAACTTGGTCTGGGGCATGGGCCCCTCGGCGGCGTCCACCAGCAGCACCACGCCGTCGACCATGCCGAGAATGCGCTCCACCTCGCCGCCGAAATCGGCGTGGCCGGGCGTGTCGACGATGTTGATGCGCGTGCCGTTCCATTCGACCGAGGTGCATTTGGCGAGGATGGTGATGCCGCGCTCGCGCTCCAGGTCGTTGGAATCCATGGCCCGTTCGGTGGTGGCCTGATTGTCGCGATAAAGCCCGGACTGCTTGAGCAGTTCGTCCACCAGCGTGGTCTTGCCATGATCGACATGGGCGATGATGGCGATGTTGCGGATATCCATGAATGGCCTCGAAACAGAGCGCCCCGTGGCGCGGATCGCGCGCAGACGGGGCGGGATGATAGGGATTTGGCCGTTACATGGCCGAATTGTTGCGCCGCGGCAAGGGGGTGCGGCGGCATGTGCGCCGATTGCCGCCGCCCTGTGTGTGCGCGACGCGCGCCGGATGCGCGGTTTCAGCCGACCGCCGACCAGTCGGCCCAGCGGCCGTGGAAATCGACGCGCCCCAGCGCCAGCGTCGGCGGCGCGCCGCCGCCTGCGGGTCCGGGCCAGATCTGCAGCGTCGCGGCAGCCGAATCCTGACGGCCGTCGAATTCCATGCGCAGCCAGGCCAGCGGGGTCGCGGGGGTCGCGGCGGCGCCGGCGCGGGCCATGGCGGCGGAAATCCGCGCCTGCCCGGCGTCGGGCAGGTATTGCCAGACGATGCTGTGCAGCAGCGCCCGCGCCCGCCCCGGGGTGCGGGGCGCCGCGAGCCGGGCCTCCAGCCAGTCGGCGGCGTCGCCGGGTTCGACCCGCCACGGCGCGGCGGCGGCCAGGTCCAGCGCCGCCTCGGCGCGCGCCAGCCGCGCCGCCTGATCGGGCCAGACATAGGCGAGCATCCGCGCCCGCGCCGCCGCGTCGCCGGGGTCCGCCGGGCGCAGGTCGACGCCGGCGCGCGCGGCGATCGTCAGCGGCGCGTCCAGCGGCGGGATCGCGCCGCGCCAATCGCTTTGGATGCTGACCGGCGAGGCCGAATCGCCCCAGCCCCGGCCCTCGCCCAGATCATAGCGATAGCGGTCAAACCCCATGTTCAGCCCGGCCGAGGCGCCGATCTCAAGGGTTTCGAGCGGCATGTTCACCCGCGCGGCCAGATGCAGCGCCGCGCCCAGCAGCACCGCCGAGCGCGCCGCCTCGTTGGTTTGGGGCGCGCTGTCGAGCCAGCCCAGCAGCCAGTCGTCATGGGCGCGGATCGCCGCGACGGCGGCGGCGACCGGATCGCCCCGCGATTGCGGCGGGTAGGCGGCGCGCAGCTCCGCCGCCCGCCCGGAGCGCGCCAGCGCGTGCAGCGCCCCGCAGACCCGGAGCGCCAACGCGTCCGGCGTCGCCGCGCCGGGCCAGTCGCGCACCTTCGCCGCGAACCTGGTTCCGTCGGGCAACGCCGCCGGAAACGCCCGGCACATCAGCGCGGTGAACGGCGAGCCCAGCGCCGCGCAGGCTTTGGCTTGCGTGGCGAAATGGGCCTCGATCTCGGCCCGACGATCCTTGCTTGCATGCATCGCCGCGCCGCCTTCACTGCGCCGCCATCGACGGTTCGGACAGCGCGAATCCGTCGCGCACCAGCCTGGCGATGCGTTTGACCATGGGGTTGCCGTCGCCGGCCACGTAGATGTTGATCCGGGTCTCGGGCAGGTCGGGCAGGGCGCCGCAATGGCGGATCGGCTCGAAATAGGGCGGCACGTTGGTGTCGAGCGCGGTGTGGATCGCCAGATCGGCGGACACCGTGGCCTCGACGGTGCGGGCGCTGTCCGAGGTCACCAGCATCTCCCAGTCGACGCCGAAATCGTTCAGCGCCTGCTGCGTGGTCTTGCGGAAGATGCAGTTGGTCTCGAAGGCCAGCCGCAGGGGGCGCTGGCGCCAGGCCTGCCCGCCGGGGGCCCCGACCCAGATCAGACGCGGGCTCAGCAGGGTCTCGCCGCCCTCGCCGCAGGCCTGTTCGGTGGTGAGGATGATGTCGGCCTTGCCTTGCGCGAACAACGCCTTCAGGTCGCGGGTGTAGGAGGACACCAGCGTCACCTTCACCCGCGGATAATCGCGGGCGATGCGCTGCAGCGCCGCGGGAATGTTGGGATAGACGATGTCGCTGGGCACGCCGAGCACCACCTCGCCCTCGAAGGCCTGCCCGGTGAGCCGCCCCCAGGCCTCGTCATTGAGCGAGATCATGCGCTTGGCGTAGCTCAGCAGCAATTCGCCCTGACCGGTGAGCCCGACCCCGCGCCCGCTGCGGTCGATCAGCGCCTGGCCGAAGCTTTCCTCCAGCCGCTTGAGCTGCATGGACACCGCCGATTGCGTGAGATGCAGGCGCGTGGCGGCGCGGGTCACGCCGCCGGTCTCCGCCACCATGGCGAAGCTGCGCAGGGTGGTGATGTCGAGATTCCGAGCCATATCACGATCCTTGATGCATTCTGTCAAAAGCATTCGTTTCACAAATTACCATGCCCAGCCCATATAAATCAACATCAGTGATGCGCCAAGATTTCGCATCACGCAGATTGAATGGAGGATGCCATGATCAGGACTGCGGAATTCCACCAGGCGCGCGGCGCCGCGTTTTCGCTCTCGGGCATCGTCAAGCGCCTGCGCCTGTGGCGCGACCTGGCGCGGGAGCGCCGGGCGCTGGCCCGGCTCGACGATGCGCGGCTCAGGGATATCGGCCTGCCCGCCGAGCGCGCGGCGCAGGAGGCCGGGCGGCTGTTCTGGGACGCCCCCGCGAACCGCATCCGCGCCGGGCTCAACTGAGCCCCGCGCCCGACCCGGTCGCCCATACCCGAGAACGTCCCGGCCGCCCCTGGTCAGGCGTCGCTCATGACGCGCGCACCAAGAATTGTTTTGCGTGTCATGGCTCGTTCACAACTTTTACGCGAATATTGACGCATCGAGAGGTCGCGATTCTCGTCGCGGCAGGTGCAACCCGGGGGTTGGCGCATGAACGGACGAACCGAATTCTGGGCGCGGGTCGCGCGAACGCGGCGCGCGGAACACTGGCTGGTGCGGCTGCGCATGGCGCAGGCGCGGCTGCGTGCGGATCTGCGCGCGCTCTACGGCCACTGAGCCGATCGGGCGCCGATCGGCTGAACACGCGCGCGGGGCGCGGGGCATTCAGGTTCCCCCGGCGCCCCGCGCATCTCTTCGCCCCCCGACGCCGCGAAAATCCGAATCCGCCGCCGGGGCGGTCAGGTCGAATCTCAGCATCTCCGAATAGATCGGGCCGCGCGCGGTGAGATCCGAGCGCAGCAGCGCATAGCTGCGCGCCGCGAACGGCCCCCAGCGCAGCCCGGCGTTGTCGGCGATCCAGCGCGCCAGCCCTTCGCCCGCCGGGGCCGCGCCCGAAAACCGCGCCAGGGTCACATGCGGCGCGAATTTCCGCGCCGGCAGCGCAATCCCGGCCACATGCGCGGCCCCGCGCACCGCGCGATGCAGGGCGGAGAGCCGTGGCGAGGTCTCGATTCGCGCATGGGCCGAACGCGGGCGCGCGGCGCCGAACACGCCCACGCCGTCGATGTCGAGATCAAAGCCGGGCATGGGCCGCGCGTCCAGTTCCAGCGCCAGGTCCTCAAGCTGCGCGCGGCTGCAATCGCCGAGAAACGCCAGCGTCAGATGCAGGTTTTCGGAGTCTGTCGGGCGACCCTCCGGCAGCGCCGCGCCCAGCGCGTCGAGCCGTTCGCAGGCGGCGGGGGGCGGGCGGATGGCGACAAAGGCGCGGATCATGTTCTTGTCCCTGCGGCGATCGCGTCAGCGGCTAGCCGCCGTCGCGGGCACGGGCGACCAGCGTTTCCACCACCGGGCCCATATGGGCGACGATCCGGGTCACGCCATCGGCGTTGGGGTGGATGCCGTCGGCCTGCATCAGCCCCTGCGCCGCGGACAGATCGCCCCCGGCGCCAAGCCCGGCCATGAAGTTTTCATACAGCAGCGCGTCGTATTGCGCCGCCAGTTCGGCGAACATGCCGTCAAAGGCGCGTTTGTAGTCCGGCCCGAAATTTCCCGGCGCCGGGATCCCCACCAGCAACGCCGGCACGCCGCGCGCCTGCAGCGCCGCGAGGATCGCCGCAAGGTTGGCGCGGCTCGACGCCGGGTCGATGCCGCGCAGCAGGTCATTGGCGCCCAGTTCCACGATCACCGCGTCCACGCCGTCGCTCAGCGTCCAGTCAAGCCGCGCCCGCCCACCCGCCGTGGTGTCCCCGGACACGCCCGCGTTCAGCACCCGCGCATCGGCGCCGCGATCGTTCAGCCAGGCTTCGAGCTTCATGGGAAACGCCTGTTCGGGGCGCAGCCCGTAGCCATGGGTCAGCGAATCGCCCAGCGCGGCGATGGTGACGGGCTTGCCGGTCGCGGCGGTTTGCGCGACGGAGATCCGCGGCGCCGCCGTAACACCCCCGATCAGCAGCAGCGCGATCGCAAGCTTGCCCGCGACGCGGCGGCGCCCATATGCAATTCTGGCGTCGCGCGTCCGCGGCGGCGCGATTTTCCGGAGAATGCGTTTCATGAGCAATCCCCCTGACGAACCGGCGCTGGAGCTGAGCGGGGCGACGCTGGCCCTGTCCTCCAACGCCGGGAAGGTGGAGATCCTGCGCGGCGTCGATCTGAGCGTGGCGCAGGGCGAGACGCTGGGCGTCGTGGGGCCGTCGGGATCGGGCAAGTCGTCTCTCCTCATGCTCATGGGCGGGCTGGAGCGCGCCACCAGCGGCGGCGTGCGCGCGCTGGGCCACGATCTGAGCGCCATGGACGAGGACGCGCTCGCCCGCTTCCGTCGCGATCATATGGGCATCGTGTTCCAGTCCTTCCACCTGATTCCCACCATGACCGCGCTGGAGAACGTGGCAACCCCGCTTGAGCTCGCCGGGGATCGCGACGCCTTCGCGCGCGCCGCCGACAGCCTGCGCGACATGGGGCTGGGGGCGCGGCTCGACCATTACCCGGCGCAGCTGTCGGGGGGCGAGCAGCAGCGCGTGGCGCTGGCCCGCGCCGCCGCGCCGCGCCCGCGCATCCTGCTGGCCGACGAGCCCACGGGCAATCTCGACGGGGTCACCGGCGAGGCGATCATCGACCTGCTGTTCGGGCTGCGCGACCGCCACGGCGCGACGCTGGTGCTGGTCACCCACGCCGTAGAACTGGCGGCGCGCTGCGACCGGGTCGCCCATGTGCAGGACGGGCGAATCGTCGATGACGGGCGCGCGGGCGCCGCGGCGGCCCCCGGCGAGGCGGCGGAATGAACCTGCGGGCCGCCGCCGCCATCGCCCGGCGCGAATTGCGCGGCGGATTGCGCGGCTTCGGGGTGTTCCTCGCCTGCCTGGCGCTCGGGGTCGCGGCGATCGCCGCCGTCGGATCGGTGCGCATGGCGATTTTCGAGGGCCTGTCGCGCGAGGGCCGCGCCATCCTCGGCGGCGACGCCGAGATCAGCTTCACCTACCGCACCGCCACCGCGGCCGAGCGGCGCTGGATGGATGAGCGCGCCGAATCGGTGTCGGGCATCGTCAAGTTCCGCTCCATGGCGGTCGATCCCGACGCGACCGGCGACATGGACCGGGCGCTGACGCAGGTGAAGGGCGTCGACGCGGCCTATCCGCTTTACGGCGCGCTGGAACTGACGGACGGCATGGCGCCCGAAACCGCGCTGGGCCTGCGCGACGGGGTCTGGGGGCTGGTCATGCACCCGACGCTGATCGACCGCATGGGGCTGACGATCGGCGACAGGGTGCGGCTTGGCGTTGCCGATTACCAGCTGCGCGCCGCGATCCTGACCGAGCCGGACCAGGCGGCGGGCGGCTTCGGCCTTGGCCCGCGCACCATCCTCATGCACGCGGCGCTGGCGCGTTCCGGGCTGCTGGGGCCGGGCACCATATATAAAAGCCACTACCGGATGCGCCTGCCGGAGACCGCTTCGCTTGACGGGCTGCGCGCGGATTTCGAGGCGGCGTTCCCCGATTCCGGGGCCCATTGGCGCGACCGGCGCAACGGCGCGCCCGGGGTGCAGATCTTTGTCGAGCGCATCGCCGCGTTTCTGGTGCTGGCCGGGCTGGCGGCGCTGGCCATGGGCGGCGTCGGCGTGTCCTCGGCGGTGCGCAGCTACATGGAGCGCAAGACCGCCACCATCGCCACGCTGAAGACGCTGGGCGCCGACGGGGCCACCATCTTCGCGGTGTATCTGATCCAGATCGGCGCGCTGACCCTGCTGGGCGTCGGGCTGGGGCTGGCGCTGGGCGCCGCGGTCCCGGCGCTGCTGGGGCCGCTGCTGGCCGACCGGCTGCCGGTGCCCGCGCTGTTCGACGTCTACGCCGCGCCGCTGGTCGAGGCGGCGATCTACGGGGTGCTCACGGCGCTGATCTTCGCGCTCTGGCCGCTGGCGCAGGCGCGCGAGATTCGCGCCGCCGGACTGTTTCGCGACATGGTGGAGGGCGGGCGGGTCTGGCCGCGCCCGGCCTACCTGATCGCCATCGCCGCCTTGACGGCGGCGCTGATCGGCGCGGCGGTGTGGTTCGCGGGCATCTGGCAACTGGCGCTGGGCTTCGTCGCCGGAGTGGCCGGGGTGCTGATCGTGCTGCGGCTGGCGGCGGCGGGCGTGCGCCGGCTGGCGGCGCGGGCGGCGCGGGCGCGGTTCTGCCGGGGGCGCCCGGCGCTGCGCCTGGCGTTCGGCGCGGTCGGCGGACCGGGGGGCGAGACCGCCGGCGTGGTGCTGTCGCTGGGGCTGGGGCTGTCGGTGCTCGCGGCGGTGGGGCAGGTGGATTACAATTTGCGCAATGTGATCACGGCGGAACTGCCTGACATCGCGCCGGCTTTCTTTTTCGTGGACATCCAGAAAGACCAGCTCGGCGATTTTCTTGACCGGGCCCGCGCGCAGGAGGGCGTCGGGCGCATCGACTCCGCGCCGATGCTGCGCGGCGTGATCACCAGACTGAACGGCGTGCCGGTCAGCGAGATCGCGGTCGATCCCGGCGTGGCCTGGGTGCTGCACGGCGATCGCGGCGTGACGTTTTCGCAGGACCCGCCCAAGGGCACGCGGATCACCCGCGGCGAATGGTGGCCCGAGGATTACCAGGGCGAGCCGCTGGTCAGCTTCGCGGAGGAACAGGCGCTGGCGCTGGGGCTCGACGTGGGGTCGAGCGTCGGGGTGAACATCCTGGGGCGCGAGATCACCCTGCGCATCGCCAATCTGCGCATCGTCGAATTCCGCGACATGGGCATCAATTTCCTGATGACGCTCAATCCCGGCGCCATCGCCGGGGCGCCGCACACCAACATCGCCACCGTCTACGCCGAACCCCGCGTCGAGGGGGCGCTGCTGCGCGACCTGGCGGGGGCCTTTCCCAACATCACCGCGATTCGGGTGCGCGACGCCATCGAACGGGTGTCCTCGGCGCTCAACGACCTTGCGGCGGCGACCCGCTGGGGCGCGGCGGCGACGCTGCTCACCGGGTTCGTGGTGCTGATCGGCGCCGCCGCCTCGGGCGAGCGGCGCCGGGTCTACGAGGCGGCGGTGCTGAAGACGCTGGGCATGGCGCGACCGCGCATCCTTGCCAGCTTTGCGCTGCGCGCGGCGATTCTGGGCGCCGCGGCGGGGATCGTGGCCATCGCCGCCGGCGGGCTGGCGGGCTGGGCGGTGACGGCCCTGGCCATGGAGAGCCGCTACGCGTTCGAGCCGGTCTCGGCGCTGCTGATCGTGCTCGGCGGCGCGTTGGCGAGCCTGGTCGCCGGGCTCGGCTTCGCCCTGCGCCCGCTCGCCGTGCGCCCGGCGCGGATTCTTCGGGCGCGGGACTGAGGCCGAATCGCAGGGCCGCCCCGGGAGGCGCCGGAAATCCGCCCGCGCCGCCCGCAAGCGGCTTGTAACTGCGCGCCAAAATTCCAATATTAGGACATGACAGGGGCCTCCGGCAGCGGGGGCCCTTCCGAAACATGCACCGACATCCGAGCAAGGAGATCTTCATGCAGGATTACAACACCGTTCGCCGCACCGGCACGCGCACTGCGGAGATCGATCAGGGTCTGCGCGTCTACATGAACCGCGTGTATTCGCTGATGGGCATGGCGATGGTCATCACCGGCGCCGTGGCCTATGTGATCGGCAATTCCCCGACGCTGCTGGAGGCGATCTTTTCCGGCCCGCAGCGCTACGTGGTGATGTTCGCGCCGCTGCTGGTGGTGTTCGGCATGTCCGCCGGCATCAACCGCATAAGCGCCGCCACCGCGCAGCTCGTGTTCTGGGTGTTCGCGGCTCTGATGGGCGCGTCGATCTCGTTCATCTTCGCGGTCTACACCGGCGTTTCCATCGCCCAGACCTTTCTGGTGACCGCCATCGCGTTCGGCGGGCTCAGCCTTTACGGCTACACCACCAAGAAAGACCTCAGCGCCATGGGGACCTTCCTGATGATGGGCGTGATCGGGCTGATCGTGGCCTCGGTGGTGAACATCTTCCTCGCCTCCTCGGCGCTGCAATTCGCCATCTCGGCGATCGGCGTGCTGATCTTCGCCGGGCTGACCGCCTATGACACGCAGGCCATCAAGAACCAGTATCTGGGCATGTCCCAGGCCGGGCCGGACGGTCAGGCCTACATGAAGAAGGGCGCGATCATGGGCGCGCTGCGGCTGTATCTGGACTTCCTCAACATGTTCATGTTCCTGCTGCAGTTCCTCGGCAACCGCAACTGAGCGACGCAGGATACGCCATGACGGCGAAGGGCCGGAGCGCAAGCTCCGGCCCTTTCGCGTTGCGCCACGCCTTTGCGGGACGGCGATGGGAAAAGGGCGGCCCCGCGAGGGACCGCCCTTGTTCAGCGCGGATCAGGCGGGCGAAAACCCTACTTGATCTTGCCTTCCTTGTACTCGACATGCTTGCGGATGACCGGATCGTATTTCTTCACCACCATCTTGTCGGTCATGGTGCGCGAATTTTTCCTGGTCACGTAGAAATGGCCCGTCCCGGCGGTCGAGTTCAGGCGGATCTTGACGGTGGTCGGCTTCGCCATGGCTCTGGTCTCCTTGCGGGCGATCCCGCGGCGTTGATCGCGGCCCTTGCTGGCGAGGGTCGCCCGTTGAATTCGGAATTGGCTTCATACACCGGGGCGGGCGCGAGTCAAGCGCTGTCGCGCGCGCAACCCCCTCCAGGCTGGCCGCGCCGCGCCGCGCGGGCCGCCGCCAGCGCCGCGAAGCCCGCCGAGGCCAGCCCCATGACCCAGAGCATCCCGTGCGGCGGCCACAGGTCCATGGCCCAGCCCATCAGCGGCGGCGCCACCAGCGCCCCGACGCCGTAGGCCAGCATCACCGCCCCGGCGCTGCGCGACAGGTCGCCGCCCGCGTAGCGATGCCCCAGCTCGCTCAGCGACACGGTGTAGAGCGCCACAACCACGCCGCCAAACAGCGTCATCACCGCGATCAGCGCCCATCCCGGCGTGGCGAACACGCCGATCAGCAGGCTGAATGCGGTGCAGGAGGCCCCGGCGCCGATCAGCAGGCGCATGCGGTTCATGCGGTCGGCGGCGACGCCGACGGGGATCTGCAGCAGCACATTGCCAAGCGGGATCAGCGCCACCAGCAACAGCGCGTAGCTTTCCGTCATCCCGGCCTTCAGCGCCCAGATCGGCAGCAGCCCGAAGCCGCCGGTCTCGATCATGCCGAACAGCGCCACGGCGAAGATCACCGTGGGGTCGCTGCGAAAGAACCCCAGCACGGCGAGCGGCGAGCGCGCCGGGCCGCCAAGCCCCCTTGGGGCCAGGTCGCGCGCCCAGACGACCGGCAGGATGGCGAAGCCCGACGCGCCCGCCGCCAGCAGGAACGGAGCCCAGCCGTCGATGGGCAGGATCTGCAGCGCCAGCGGGCCGGCCAGGAATCCGAAGGACAGGAACAGCCCGTAGACGCCGATCAGCAGCCCGCGTCGCGCGGGCGGCGCGGCGGCGACGATCCACAGCTCGGCCCCGAAAAACGCGCCCACCGCGCCGAGACCGAACACGAAGCGCAGCCCGGTCCAGACCCAGATGTCGGCAAAGGGCTTGAACAGCAGCAGCGGCAGGGCCAGCGTCAGCGCCGAGATCACCAGCAGCATCGGCAGGCCGATGCGCCGCAGCAAGGCCGGCAGCAGCGGCCCGCCCGCCAGCATCGCCACCGCCGGCGCCGCGGTGTTGAGCCCGATCTCGAAGGCGCTCGCCCCCATGCGGTCCAGCAGCAGCGCGAACAGCGGGTAGGACAGGGACATGGCGAAGCCGGAGATCGAGATCATGGCGATCGCCGCCACCATCCCGCGATTCGACATGCGCGCCGATCCCGCGGCCGCGTCGCGGGTCGCCCGGCGCGACGCGGCCGCGGGATCGGCGCGCGGCACAGCGCGTCGAACCAGGATCGTTCGCTGTCGTGGTGGAAGAACGGCACGGGGCGCGCCGGCGGCGGGTTGATGCCGGCGAGGATCTCCTCGACCTCGGCCAGCACAACCTCGGTGATCAGCGGCAGCTCCAGCTCGCGGGCCTCGCGCAGGGTCAGCCAGCGCAGGTGGTTGAGTTCGCCCGAGGCGCCGCCGAATTCATCGAGATCGCCTTGCACATGGCTGGCCTCGGCCAGAAAGAACCGCGCGTCGAAGCGCTTGGGGCGCGAAGGCGGGGTGATGGCGCGGAACACGAAGCTGAGCGCGTCGGTGGCGGGCACGAAGCCGCGCGCGAAGAAATCCCGCCAGCCCGCGGGCGCGCTTCGGGCCAGCGCCGGCGCCGAGGCGTCCTTGCGGCCGATGATCAGCCCGGTTTCCTCGAAGGTTTCGCGGATCGCCGCGAGGCTGAGCGCCTGGCCCATCCCCTGCGGGGCGAATTTCTCCAGTCGCGCGACGCAGTCCGCATGCAGCGGCGGGCCGGTGACGATGCGGTCATCGGCGTCGAGCGCGCCGCCGGGGAACACGTATTTGGAGGGCATGAAGCTTGCCGCCGACCCGCGCTGCCCCATCAGCACGCGCGGCGCGCCGCCGCCGTCCCGGCGCGCCAGGATCAGCGTCGCCGCGTCGCGCGGCGGCGCCGCGTCCGGGCGCGCGGCGCCGGGTTCGAGGGGGGATGCGGCATCGGGTCCGCGCGGGCGCGGGGCGGTCTCGGGCATGATGGGTTCTCCTGCCCGGACTATGGCGGCGGCGCTGCGGCCTGTCCAGCGCGGCGAGGCGCCGGGCGCGGGCGCGTCAGACGGCGCCGTCGCGGGCCTCGAAACCGCCCATGCGCCGGGCCCATTGCAGCGCCACGACCATCGCCTTGAAGCGCGGCAGCAGCAGCAGGCTCAGCGCCAGCGTCAGGGTCGGCCACAGCGTCCAGTGCACCCAGAGCGGCGGCGCCCAGAGGTCGAACACCAGCAGCATCGCCGGGGTCACCAGATGGCCGACGACGATGATCGTGAGCCAGGCGGGCAGGTCGTCGGCCCGGTGATGGCTCAGGTTCTCGCCGCAGGTCATGCAGGCGTCGCGCACGGTCAGATAGCCGTTGAAGACCCGCCCGCCGCCGCAATTGGGGCAGCGACGCTTCCAGCCGCGCTTCAGCGCCGTGCGCAGCGATCGTTCGCCGGAGCTTTTCGGCCCGCCGCCGGTCTGCGCCGCGCCGCCAGCCGGCTGCGCAGGGATCCGCGCCTCGGCGGGCATGTGTTTTTGCATCATCATGGAGGCGTATGTTAGGGCCGCGCAACAATTCCGCCAGTGGTCAGAAACGCCTTGCGGCGCCATGTCGCCCCGGTTTTCGGCGCCGGGCGGGGTTTGCGCGCGGTCGGGTGAATTTAATGCGACGGAGCGGCGGCGGCGCGCCGTGTCATTGGCAAGTCGGGCAGGAGCGGCGGCCGCGCCGAACGCTTCGCGAGCCCGGCGCGCAGGCCACGTCCGCCGGCTGGTCGGCGGCATCGGCAATGACATGGAGAACGGCATGAACATCGGGAAATCCACGGCGCGGGTCGCCATCGGCGCGACGGCGGCTCTGGCGGTGGCGCTGAGTCTGAGCGCGGCGAGCGCCGGCAGCCACATGAAGCCCGCGGGCGACAAGGACGGCATGGGCGGCGGCATGGGCATGGGGCAGATGGGCGGCCAGATGGGGGGCCAGATGGGCGGCCAGATGGGCGCGATGATGGATCCCAACATGAGCGCCATGATGGGCGCGATGATGGGCGGCATGATGGGCGCGATGATGGGCGAACACATGCAGGCGCATATGCGCGAACACATGCAGGGCGCCATGAATGGCGGCGGCCATATGGGCGCCATGATGGGCGGCGGCCACATGGGCGCCATGATGGGCGGCGGCCACATGGGCGGCAAGATGGGCGGCCACATGGGCGCCATGATGGGCGGCGGTCACATGGGCGCCATGATGGGCGGCGGTCACATGGGCGCCATGATGGGCGGCGGCCACATGGGCGGCATGATGGGCGGCGGCCACATGGGCGGCATGATGGGCGGCCACATGGGCGCCATGATGGGCGGCGGCGAGGGCATGATCGACGAAGCCTTCGAGCGCCTCGACGCCGACAAGGACG
>NZ_JBWOMN010000150.1:0-58228 GCF_056449545.1 Oceanicella sp.
GGGGCGGGGGGTGTTTTTTTTGGTTTATCCACGTTTCGCCGCGGGCCCCCCGCCCGTGCCCCGGCCCCCACCCCCGCGGCCGGCTTCGCTTCGCGCGCCTAGAGCTTGCGGGTCGAAAAATACCAGTCCACGGTGTTGTAGCCCTCGGAGGCGCGCTTTTCGGCGGCCTCGGCGGTGGCGGGCGGGGGCACGATCACCGGGTCGCCGGGCTGCCAGTTCTCGGGCGTGGCGCAGGCGTTGGCGTCAGAGGTCTGCAGCGCGATCAGCAGGCGCATGAATTCGTCGATCGAGCGCCCGTTGCTCATGGGGTAGTAGACCATGGCGCGCAGCACGCCCTCGGGGTCGATCAGGAAGGTGGCGCGCACCGCCGAGGTGTCCGAGGCGCCGGGCTGGATCATGCCGTAGGTGGTCGCGACCTCCATGGACAGGTCGGCGATGATCGGGAACGGCACGTCGACGTCGAAATTCTCCTTGATCGAGCGCAGCCAGGCGATATGCGCGTAATGGCTGTCGATGGACAGGCCGAGAAGTTCGCAGTTCAGCGCCTTGAAATCCGCGGCTCGCCGGGCGAAGGCCATGAATTCCGTTGTGCAGACCGGGGTGAAGTCCGCCGGATGCGAGAACAGAATCAACCACTTGCCCTTGTAGTCGTCAAGCGACCGTTGCCCGGACGTGGTCGGCGCGTCGAAATACGGCGCCGGCTCGTTCAGCCGGGGCAGGCTGAAGGGTGCGTTGACGATGGGTGAGTCGGTCATTTGAGGATCTCCTGTCAGATCGTCCTGAGACTGGGCGAAACCAGGCTCAGGGATACGCCGTTGAAGCCTACCGAGCAATGCGTAAAGAAATGCGTGCGCCGCCGCGCTCCGGGCCGGGTTTCCCTTGCGCCAGCGTTTCCCGGGAAGGTCGCACGCGAGCGCCCAGCCGGCGCATCGCGGCGTCATCCGCTTTCAGGGCAGCATAGCTTACAATTCGATCACGCAATGCAATCCCGACGAAAGTTCGGGCCGCATTTGATTCGCGACGCGCTTCGCAATCCACGCGAGGCGGATCCGGCATCGGTGATCAGCGCCCCTCGGCGGCGCAACATGATCTGGGTCAACGCCGCCGCGCCGCGCCGAGGCTACTACAAGTGCGGAAGAATCCGATTCAAGGGGCGCGCGGCCGCATGCAACTCACCATCCGATCGAATCACGCCATGCGCCTGATGATGTTCTGCGCGCTGAATGACGGGCGGGTTGCGCCGGTGTCCCGAATCGCCAGCGCCTGCAACATGTCCGAGGCGCATCTGGCCAAGATCGCCAACGCCCTGGCGGCGCGCGGCTTCGTCGAGACCCTGCGCGGGCGGCGCGGCGGGGTGCGGCTGGCGCGCCCGGCGGCGTCGCTGAATGTCGGCGAGATCGTGCGCAGCATGGAGATCGGCGCCTGCATGGTCGAATGCCTCGACCCCGAAACCAATGAATGCCCGCTGATCGACGCCTGCCGGTTCCGCACCATCATCGGGCGGGCGCTGGAGGCGTTCATGCAGGTGCTCGACGGCTATACGCTCGCCGATCTGGTGGCCGAACCCGCAGCCATGCGCGACCTGATGGGGTTGGGCGCGGCGGGGTTGGAAACCGCGTCGTAGCCGGGTTCAGAGGTCGATCCGCCGTCCGGTCTCGGCCGACCGGTAGACCGCGCGTTCGATCTCGAGAGTGCGCAGATAGGCGCGGGCGGGGTTTTGCAGCGGCGCGCCGCCGCGCAGATGGGCGACCACATGGGCCTGCAGCGCCTCCACGCAGCCGCCGCCAAAGCCCGGCGCATCGACGGGGTCGGGCGGCGTGAAGACCTGGATCCAGTCGGATTCGCCAAAGCGGCGCAGATGCAGCGCGCCCCCGCCGTCCAGGGCCAGCGCGCCCCGGGTCCCTTCCGCCAGCGCCTCGCCCATGGTGCGGCGGGGGTCTCGCGCGGCGTGATCGAGCAGCCGGTTGCCGTCGAACAGCGCCCGGCGGCCGTCGCCGTAGCCAAGGATGAAAAACCCGGCATCCTCGCCCGCCAGCGCCGGGTTGAGGCGGCGCAGATCGGCGTAGACGGTTTGCGGCTCGCCCAGAAGAAACCGAAACAGGTCGATCCAGTGCACGCCGGTTTCGTGGATCAGAAACCGGGGCATGGCGCGAAAATACGGCTGGCGGTCGAGATAGGCGGTCGCGCCCTGGCCATCGCCGGGGCGCAGGCGGAAGGCGATCTGCAGCGCCTCGCCGATCGCGCCCGCCGCGATCTGCGCCTTCATGGCGCGATGCCACGGCTGAAATCGGAAGTTTTCGTGGACGATCAGCGGAATGCCGGCGGCCTCGGCCAGTTCGGTCATCTCGCGCGCCGGTTGCAGCGCGCCGCAGAACGGCTTTTGGCAGATGATCGCGCGCAGATCCGCGCGCAGCCCCAGCCGGATCAGATCGGCATGGGTGTCGGGCGGCGTGGCGATGTCGAGGATGTCCGGGCGGGTCGCCGCCAGCATCGCGCCCGCATTGGAATACGCCGCCGCGCCGCTGGCCTGCGCCCTGGCAGGATCCCGGTCGGCGACGGCGACCAGCGCCGCGCCGTCGATGCGCCGCCACGCCGCGTGGTGGAACCGCGCGAAATACCCGGCGCCGACGCAGGCGACGGTCAGCGGCGCGTTCACGCGCGGCCCAGCGCCGCCGTCACCGCATCGGCGGCGTCGCGCGTCGAGGCCGCGCCGCCCAGATCGCGGGTGGCCGCCGCGCCCGAGGCGATCACCGCGTTCACTGCGGCGCGCAGGCGCGCGCCGGCCCCGGCGACGGCCTCGCAATCGCGTTCCTCGCCCAGCCAGTCCAGCATCATCGCCCCCGACAGCAGCATGGCGGTCGGGTTGGCGATCCCCCGCCCGGCGATGTCCGGCGCGGTGCCGTGGCAGGGCTGGAACACCGCGTGGCGTTCGCCCACATCCGCCGAGGGCGCCAGGCCCAGCCCGCCCATCAACCCGGCCCCGAGATCCGAGAGTATGTCGCCGAACATGTTCTCGGTCACCAGCACGTCGAATTCCCAGGGCTTTTGCACCATCCACAGCGCCATGGCGTCCACATAGGCGCAATCGGCCATGAGGTCGGGATGCTTTGCCGCCTCCTCCTCGAATATCCCGCGAAAGAAGGCGAAGGCGCGAAACACGTTGGCCTTGTCGACGCAGGTCACGCGGCCCGGGCCCCGACCCTGCGCCTTGCGCCGGGCGGCGAGGCGAAACGCGCAGGCGAACAGCTTTTCCGAGACCCTGCGCGTGATGCGCAGGGTCTCGCGCGCCTCGTCCCGCGACACCTCGCCCTTGCCGAGCGAATGGAACAGGCCCTCGGTGGATTCGCGGATCAGCATGAAATCGATGGTCCTGCCCGGCGGCAGGTTCAGCGGCGTCGGATGACCGAGCGGCACGGTGACCGGGCGCAGGCCGGCGAACAGGTCAAGTTCCATGCGCAGGGTGATTTGCGGCGTGATCTCGGTGCCGTCGGGGTAGCGCACATCCGGCAGCCCCATGGCGGCGAGCAGGATGGCGTCGGCGGCGCGGGCGGCGGCGAGCGAGGCGGGGGGCAGCGCCTCGCCGGTGTCGCGATAGCAGGCGGCGCCCGCAGGCAGGGTGTTGAAGTTCAGCGCAAAACCGCCGTCGCGGGCGAGCCGGGCGAGGATGTCGAGCGTCGGGGCCATGATCTCCGGCCCGATGCCGTCGCCCTCGAAGACCGCGATGTCGAATTCTTGCGCCATGACACCCCCTGTGCGCCGCCGGCGCCGCGCTCAGGGTAGCTGAGCATGACAGGAATCCGAAAGGAAAAGGCGCGCCGTCGCCGGCGCGCCTTCGATCGGCGCTCGCCGGGGGTCAGATGGTCTCGGCGAACAGCGCCTTGGCGTCCTCCAGCGTCAGCTCGATCGGGTTGGCGCCCGCCGTGGGATCGACGATCGCCATCGCCGCCATTTCGTCGATGCGATCCGTGCCGACGCCCATTTCGCCAAGCTTGTCGGGGATGCCCAGTTCCGCGCGCAATTCCAGCACGTAATCGAAAAACCCGTCGAAGCCGCCGGAAATCCCCAGATAGGCGGCGACGTCGTTGATGCGGGTCTCGATGGCGGGGCGGTTGAAGCGCAGCACCGCGGGCATGACCACGGCGTTGGTGGTGCCGTGATGGGTGTTGTAGAGCGCGCCCACCGGGTGCGACAGCGAATGGATCGCGCCGAGCCCCTTCTGGAAGGCGGTGGCGCCCATGGCCGCGGCGCTCATCAGATGGGCGCGCGCGACCAGATCGCCGGGGGCGGCGTAGGCTGTGGGCAGGTGGTCCTTGACCAGCTTCATGCCCTCGAGCGCGATGCCCTGGCTCATGGGATGGTAGAAGGGCGAGCAATAGGCCTCGAGGCAATGGGCGAAGGCGTCCATGCCGGTGCCCGCGGTGATCGCGGGCGGCATGCCCACGGTCAGTTCCGGATCGCAGATCACCACCGAGGGCAGCATCCTGGGGTGGAAGACGATCTTCTTCACATGGGTCTCGGAATTGGTCAGCACCCCGGCGCGCCCGACCTCGGACCCGGTGCCCGCCGTGGTCGGCACGGCGACGTTGGGGGCGATGGCGTCGGCATCGGCGCGGGTCCACCAGTCGTCGACATCCTCGAAATCCCAGACCGGACGGGTCTGCCCGGCCATGAAGGCGACCAGCTTGCCCAGATCGAGGCCGGAACCGCCGCCGAAGGCCACCACCCCGTCATGGCCGCCGGCGCGAAAGGCGGCGATGCCCTCGGCGAGGTTGCGTTCGTTGGGGTTGGGGTCCACGTCCGCGAACATCGCCCGCCCCAGCCCGGCGGCGTCGAGCAGGTCGAGCGCGTGTCGCGTGATCGGCAGATCGGCGAGCCCCTTGTCGGTGACCAGCAGCGGACGGGAGATGCCCGAGGCGGCGCAGGCCTCGGCCAGTTCCGAAATCCGCCCGGCGCCGAAGCGCATGGTCGTGGGGTAGCTCCAGTTCGCGGTGAGTGACATTTCACGGATGCGCATGGCTCAGGCCTTCTTCAGATGGTAGGATTTCGGGCGGGTGAGGTTGTGGAACCCGATCACCGACAGGCCGCCGCCGCGCCCGGTGTCCTTGCAGCCGGTCCAGCACAGCGCCGGGTCGAGATAATCGCAGCGGTTCATGAACACGGTGCCGGTTTCGATCCGCGCGCCGATGCGTTCGGCGCGATCGACATCCCTGGTCCAGAGCGCGGCGGTCAGCCCGAAATCGCTGTCATTCATCAGCGCGATGGCCTCTTCGTCGCCGCTCACCTTCATGATGCCGACCACGGGGCCGAAGCTTTCCTCGCGCATCACCCGCATGTCATGGGTGACGTCGGTGAGGATCTGGGGCGCGAGATAGGCGCCGCCGTCATCCTCGGGGAAATGCGCCGGGTCGATATGGGCGGCGGCGCCGGCGGCCAGGGCCTCGGCGATCTGCTCGCGCACCAGGCGGGCGAAGCGCACATGCGCCATGGGGCCGAGCGTGGTCGCCTTGTCCATGGGATTGCCCAGCCGGTAGCCGTTGACGATCTCCACCGCCTTGGCGACGAAGGCGTCGAACAGCGGCTCGACCACGTAGATGCGTTCGATGCCGCAGCAGCACTGGCCGGAATTGAACATGGCGCCGTCGATCAGGGTGGCGGCGGCGGCGTCGAGATCCGCGTCCTCCATGACATAGCCCGGATCCTTGCCGCCCAGTTCCAGCCCCAGCGGGGTGAAGGTGCCGGCGGCGGCGCGCTCCATGGCCCGCCCGCCATTCACCGAGCCGGTGAAGTTGACGAAATCGAAGCTTTTCGCGGCGATCAGCGCCGCGGTGGTCTCGTGATCGAGAAACAGGTTGGCGAACAGGCCCTCGGGCATCCCGGCCTCGGCGAAGGCGCGGACCATGCGTTCGCCCGCCAGCAGGGTCTGCGTCGCGTGTTTCAGCACCACCGCGTTGCCGGCGATCAGCGCCGGGGCGACGGTGTTGATCGCCGTCATGTAGGGGTAGTTCCAGGGCGCCACCACGAACACCACGCCATGGGGTTCGCGGGCGATGTAGCGCTTGAAATCGTCCGAATCCTCGATCATCAGCGGCGCCAGCGCGTCTTGCGCGATCGCCGCCATGTGGGCGGCGCGTTCGTTGACGCCGCCGAATTCGCCGCCGTAGCGGATCGGGCGGCCCATCATGTGGGCGAGTTCGACGGTGACCTCGTCGCCCATGGCGCCGAGCCGCTCCACGCCCTTCATCACCAGCGCCGCGCGTTCGGCGAGCGGGCGGCGCGCCCAATCGGCCTGGGCGGCGCGCGCCGCCTCGATGACATGGCTGGCGGTGACCGAATCGGCCACCGGGCGTTCGGCGAACACCGATCCGTCGATGGGCGACACGCATTTCAGCGTCTTCGCGGACTGGGCGTCTTGGGTGGGGTTTGACATGGCTCAGGCTCTCTCAAATCCGCGCCGGACTTCCCAGTCCGTAACGCGCCGGTCGTATTCGGTTTGCTCCCACGCCGCGGCATGGACGTAGTGGTCGATGACGGCGTCGCCGAAAGCGGCGCGCAGGAAGGCGGAGCCGTCCATCAGCGCCGCGGCCTCGCGCAGCGTGCCCGGCACCGCGCGCACGCCGCTGGCGCCGTAGGCGTCGCCGGTGGTCTCGGGTTCCAGCGTCAGGTCGTTCTCGATGCCGTCGATGCCGGCGGCGATCAGCGCCGCCATGGCCAGATACGGGTTCAGATCGGCGCCCCCGACCCGGCATTCCACGCGCACCGCCTTGCTGTCCGCCCCGCAGACCCGGTAGCCGGCGGTGCGGTTGTCCATGGACCAGACCGCCTTGGTGGGCGCGAACAGGCCGTCGGTGAAGCGCTTGTAGGAATTGATGTTGGGGGCGAGAAAGCAAGTGATCTCCGAGGCGTGCGCCAGCAGTCCGGCCATGTATTTGCGCATCAGCGCCGACATGCCGTGTTCGGCGCTCGGATCGAAGAACAGCGGCGTCCCGTCCAGCCCCCAGAGCGACTGGTGCACATGCGATGAATTGCCCGCCGCGCCGTATTTCCATTTCGCCATGAAGCTGATCGAACGGCCCTTGGACCAGGCGATCTCCTTGGCGCCGTTCTTGATGATCGCGTGGCGGTCGGCCATGGTCAGGGCGTCGGCGTAGCGGATGTTGATCTCTTCCTGCCCGGCGTCGGCCTCGCCCTTGGAGCATTCCACCGGGATGTCGGCGCCGTTCAGCCCGTTGCGCAGGGCGCGCATCACGTCTTCCTCCTTGGTGGTCTGGAAGATGTGGTAATCCTCGTTATAGGCGCTGATCGGGGTCAGGTCGGCGTGGCCCTTGGCCTGGGCCTCCTCGTAGCTTTCGCGAAACAGGAAAAATTCCAGCTCGGTGGCCATCATCGCCCGCATGCCCATGGCTTCGAGCCGGGCGATCTGGCGTTTCAGGATGGCGCGCGGCGAATGGGCGATGGGCGCGTGGCTGGCGTGGTCGATCACGTCGCACAGCACCAGCGCCGTGCCGTCGAGCCAGGGGATGCGGCGCAGCGTGTTCAGGTCCGGCTTCATGGCGTAGTCGCCATAGCCCGATTGCCAGCTGGTGGCGGCGTAGCCCTCGACGGTCTCCATCTCCATGTCGGTGGCCAGCAGGTAGTTGCAGCTATGGGTCTCGTCGACGCCGCTTTCCATGAAGAATTCGGCCTGAAAGCGCTTGCCCATCAGCCGGCCCTGCATGTCCACCTGCGCGACGATCACGGTGTCGATCTCGCCGCTTTTCACCAGCGCCGCGAGATCCTCGATCGAGAGTTTGCCAGCCATGGGTCGCGTTGTCCTCGTGTCTTTGCCTGCGAATCGATTTCTGCGCGCCAAAGCGACGCCCGTCAATCGACAGGCGCCGCCTGGGCGCGATGCGCCGCGGGGGCCCGGATCGGGCCGGGCCCCCGCGGCCAGGGTCGCCGTCCGGATCAGCCGTAGCGGTAGGGGCGCCCGGCCTTGGCCATCACCGCGTTGTAGTCCTTGAAGATCTGCACCACCCGCGCGGCGCGCTCCGAGGTGGCGGCGATCTCGTCCCAGAATTTCAGCGCCTCGGCCTCGACCGTGGCCCATTCTTCGTCGGGAATCGAGGTCAGCTCCATCTTGGTGCCGTTGGTGCGCAGCGCCGCCTCGCCGCCCCAGTACCAGTGCTGGCGGTAGTAGTGCGAGCTGTCCATGGACATGCGGAACAGGGTCTTGAGGTGCTCGGGCAGGTCGTTCCAGCGGTCCTGGTTGGCGAAGTAGGACCCGCACCAGGCGCCCGAGATGTTGTTGGTGAGGAAGTAGTTGGTCACGTCCGCCCAGCCGACGGTGTAATCCTCGGTGATGCCCGACCAGGCGATGCCGTCAAGCTCGCCGGTCTGCACCGCGACCTCGATGTCCTCCCAGGGCAGGGTCACCGGCACCACGCCGAAGCGGCTGAGGAAGCGGCCCGCGGTCGGGAAGGTGAACACCCGCTTGCCCTTCAGGTCGGCGAGGCTGCGGATCGGGTCCACGGTGTTGAAGTGGCAGGGATCCCAGGCGCCGGCGGACAGCCACTGCACGCCGTCGACCTCGCCATAGGCCTCTTCCCAGATCTCCTTCAGCCCGTACTGGTTGAACAGCACCGGCACGTCGAGCGAGTAGCGCGTGGCGAAGGGGAAATAGCCGCCGAACACCGAGATGTCGACCGGCGCGGCGATCGAATCGTCGTCCGACTGCACCGCGTCGATGGTGCCGCGCTGCATGGCGCGGAACAGCTCGCCCGTGGGCACCAGCTGGTCGGCGTAATACAGTTCGATCTCCATCTCGCCGTTGGCGGCCTTGTTGAAGGCGTCGATGGAATTCTTGATCACGTGCTCGCCCAGCGCCGGGCCGGCATAGGTCTGCAGGCGCCAGACGATCTTGGACTGACCGTGCACCGCCGGCGCGGCCAGCGTCGCGGCGCCCGCCGCGGCGGCGCCCAGAGTGGTGGTCTTCAGGAAATCGCGTCTGTTGGTCATCTTTCTTCTCCCTTTTCGGTCGTGTCGGTTTCGTCGTTCAGGCGCCGGCCCGCGCCGCGCGGCCTGTCTTGCGCCCCTCGAGCCCCGCGGCGATGGGCGCGGGCGGGGTCTGGTTGCGGGCGCATCCTTCGTCGCGCGCGGGGGCGGCCCGTTAACCCCACTGCGTCTCGCCTCCCCCGTTTTGCCCGCCCGGCCTCAGCGCGAATAGAAGCTGTGGGGCATCCACAGCGCCAGTTGCGGAAACGCCATGACCAGCGCCAGCGCCACCAGCATGATGCCGACGAAGGGGATGATCGACGCGTAGATGTCGCGCAGCGTCACCTCCGGCGGCGCCATGGCGCGCATCAGGAACAGATTATAGCCGAATGGCGGGGTCATGTAGGCGATCTGGCAGGTGATGGTGTAGAGCACCCCGTACCAGATCAGATCGAAGCCCAGCGCCTTGACCAGCGGCACGTAAAGCGGCGCCACGATCACCAGCATCGCCGTGTCGTCCAGGAACGTGCCCATCAGCAGGAACGATATCTGCATCAGGATCAGCACCTCCCACGGGCTGAGCCCGAGCTGGTCGAGGAAGAACCCCTTGATCGCCTTCACCGCGCCCACCCCGTCGAACACCGACCCGAAGGCCAGCGCCGCGAGAATGATCCACATGAACATGCAGGAAATGCCGATGGTCCGGCGCAGCACCGTGTCCATCACCGCGCGCGTCAGGCGGCCCTTGACCAGCGCCGCCAGCGTCGCCGCCAGCGCCCCCACGGCAGAGCTTTCGACAAGGCTGGTGTAGCCCATCAGGAACAGCCCGGTCATGGCGAAGAAGATCAGCAGCGGGATCACCCCGGCGCTCAGCAGCGCCAGTTTTTCGCGCAGCGGCACGTTGCGTTCTTCGGGCGGCAGCACCGGGCCGAGTTCGGGGCGGAAAAAGCAGCGCACCGCGATGTAGAGGATGAACAGCCCGGCCATCATCAGCCCCGGGATCACCCCGGCCAGCCAAAGCTGCCCCACCGGCTGGCGGGCGATCATGCCGTAGAGCACCAGCACCACCGAGGGCGGCACCAGGATGCCGAGGCTGGACCCGGCCTGAATCACCCCGGTGACCATCACCTTGTCATAGCCCCGGCGCAGCAATTCGGGCATGGCGATGGTGGCGCCGATGGCCATGCCCGCGACGCTGAGCCCGTTCATGGCGGAAATCACCACCATCAGCAGGATGGTGCCGATGGCCAACCCGCCCGACACCGGCCCCATCCAGACATGGAACGCCTTGTAGAGATCGCTGGCGATGCCGGATTCCGACAGCATGTAGCCCATGTAGATGAACAGGGGCAGGGTCAGCAGCGGATACCATTTCATCAGCTTCATGGCGGCGGTGAAGCCGATCTCGGCGCCGCCGTCGCCCCACAGGAACAGCGCGGTGATCACCGCCACCGACCCGATCGCCGCGAACACCCGCTGTCCGGTCATCAGCATCAGCATCATCGACGCGAACATCAGCAGCGCGATCATTTCGTAGCTCATCAGGCGGCCCCGCCGTTGGACTTGTCGTCGGTTTTTTCTTCGGGGAGGAGGGGGCCGACGCCGTGGTCGTGCTCCTCGGGATGTTCGCGGCCGATGTCCACGCCGCGGATCTTCGCGATGTCGCGGAACAGCGCCGCGAAGGCCTGCAGCAGCATCATCACGATGCCGATGACGGCGATCACCTTGATCGGCCACATGTAGGGGCGCCACGCCGAATAGCTGCGCTCGCCGTATTCCATCGCGTAGCTGGTCGAGGACAGCCCGCCATAGAGCAGGACCGCCAGGTAGAAGATCAGGAACAGGATGGTGAACACGTCCAGTTCGGCCTTGCGCCGGTCGCTGAGCGCTCCGTAGACCAGATCCATGCGCACATGGTCGCCCATCTGCAGCGAATAGGCCCCGCCCAGCAGGTAGAAGGCGACCATCACGAATTGCGCGGTCTCCAGCGTCCAGACCGAGGGCGTGAACCACGCCTTCGAAATCGAGGACCACAACAGCACCGCCATCATCGCGAAGATCAGATACATGGCGAATCGCCCGATCCGGCGGTTCACCGCGTCCACCACGCGCACGTATCGCTTGATCGCTTCAGGCATCGGCGCGGCCTCGGGGCCGGGGGAAAGTCCTTGCGCATGGCTGCATCGGTTCAGCTTGCCTTTTCGTTGGGGTGGGCGCTTGCCGCTTCGTTGGGGTGGGCGCTTGCCGCGGCGGCCCGGGCGTCCTGCAGCGCCGCGCGCAGCCGTTCGGCCAGCATCGCGCCCATGGCGCGCTGGGCGCCGGGCGCGGCGATCAGGTCGTTGCGGATTTCCAGCATCACGTTGAGCATGCCGCGGGGCAGGGCGTGTTCGCGCAGGGTGTGGGTCACGCCGTCCGCCGGGCCGTAGGGGGCGTTGCGTTCAACAATCAGGTCGCCGCCCGCGAAGCGCGCCGGGCCGCCAAGCCCCAGCAGCGCGTCCGCCAGCCGCGCGTCGGCGTCATGCAGCACGCCAAGCTCCACGTCCCGCGCCGCGCCCAGATAGACCGGGGTGAAGGAATGCACCGTCGCCAGCGCGGTCTCGCGCCCGGCGCGGGCGTCGAGCAGGGTTTTCAGCGCCGTGCGGAACGGCGCGTAATAGTCCCGCGCCCGGGCCGCGATCTGCGCCGCGTCGAGCCCGGCATTGCCCGGTATGTCGTAGAGTTCCGACCGCGCCGGCGCCGCGCTCGGCGATTCGGGCGGGCGATTGCAGTCATAGACCAGTCGCGACACCCGCTGCGCCACCAGCGGCGCGTCAAGCCGGCGCGACATTTCCTCGGCCACCGCCAGCGCGCCGGGATCCCAGGCCACGTGGCTGCGCCGCGCCGCATCGTCGAGCCCGAGCCCGTTCAGCGCCGGAGGGATGAAGCAGGAGGCGTGTTCGCAGACCAGCACCAACGGCCCGGCGCCGTCGGGATTGAGCACGGACACCGTTTCGAGCGGCCGCGAATCCCGGTCACCGGTCCGGTCACCGGTTTTGTCGGCGGCCCGGTCTTCAGCCCCGTTCCGCACGCCGTCCGACGCAGCGTTTCGCATTGGCGCAGCTCTGTCCATGAGTGCCGAACCCCTCCCTTGTCCGGCTCAGAGCATTCCAGATATGGGACGCCAGTCAACCAGTTTCTGAAACTAAAGTTTCCGAGTCGTTGCGCATGGCTTATTTTTTTCAGATAGTGGATTTCCAGCGCTGGCGAGGCGGCGAGGCGGCGAGGCGGCAGAGGCGGATTTCCATGCAGTTCGAACGCGAACAGACGGTGGCGGAGCGCATCCGCAGCGGCTTTGAAAGCCTCACGCGGGCCGAACGCCAGCTCGCCAACGCCATGCTTCAGGATTATCCGGTGCTGGGGCTCGGCAGCATCACCGCGGTGGCCGAGGCCTCCGGCGTGTCCACGCCCACGGTGGTGCGCATGGCCAAGAAGCTGGGCTTCAGCGGCTTTCCCGACATGCAGGCGACGCTGCGCGAGGAATTGCAGGCCACCATCTCCAACCCGATCGCGCGCCATGATCGCTGGGCGGAAAGCGCGCCGGAAACCCATATCCTCAACCGCTTCGCCGAAGCCGCGCTGGACAATCTGCGCCAGACCCTGCGCCAGATCAGCCCCGAAACCTTCAACGCCGTCGTCGCCCTGCTCGCCGATCGGGACCGCGCGGTGTATGCGTCCGGCGGGCGCATTTCCGGGTCGCTGGCGGCGTATTTCGTCACCCATATGCAGGTGATCCGCGACCGGGTGACGCTGGCGCCCTCGACCTCCAACGCCTGGCCGCATCTGGCGCTGGACATGCGGGAGGGCGACGTGGTGGTGATCTTCGACATGCGCCGCTACGAACGCGACCTGCAGCGGCTGGCGGAAACCGCACGCGACAAGGGCGCGGCGCTGGTGCTGCTGACCGATCACTGGGGCTCGCCCATCGCCAAGCTGTGCCGCCACAGCTTTCACGCCCGCATCGAGGCGCCCTCGGCCTGGGATTCCAACGTGGTGCCCATGTTCATCGTGGAATCGCTGATGGCGGCGGTGGAGACCGAGACCTGGGACCACACCAAGGACCGCATGCGCGAGTTGGAGGCGATGTTCGACCGCACCAAGACCTTTCGCAAATTCACCTGATCGGCGCCCCTGAAAGCCGAAAACTGCTATAAGCGCGCCATGGCCGTCAGATCCCCCGATGCCGCCCCGCAAGCGGGCGCCGCCCCGGCATTCCTCACCACGCGCGAGGTCGCGGCGCTGCTGCGGGTGAAGGAACGCAAGATCTACGAACTCGCCGCCGCCGACGCGATCCCCTGTCGCCGCGTGACCGGCAAGCTGCTGTTCCCGCGCGCGCAGGTCGAGGCCTGGCTGGCCGGGGACCGCCCCCGCCCCGCGACGACGCCCGCCGAGACCCGCCCGGCGCCGCCCAGGGTGATCGCGGGCAGCCATGATCCGCTCCTCGACTGGGCGATCCGGGAAAGCGGCTCGCGGCTCGCCACCGGCTTTGACGGCAGTCTCGACGGGCTGGAGCGCTTCGCGGCGGGCGAGGCGCTGGCCGCCGGGCTGCATGTGTTCGAACCCGAATCCGGCGGCTGGAACGTCGGGCGCGTGGCCCGCGCGCTGCCCGGCGCGCCGGCGGTGATGGTGGAATGGGCGCGACGCGGCCAGGGGCTGATCCTCGCGCCCGGGCTGGCGGCGAAGATCGCCGGGGTCGCCGATCTGCGCGGGCGGCGCGTGGTGCGCCGACAGCCGGCGGCGGGGGCGGGGCTGCTGCTGGATCATATGCTGGGGGAGGCGGGGCTGACCCCGGGCGATCTGGATTTCACCGAAAACCTGGCCCGCACCGAAAGCGCCGCCGCCGCCGCCGTGGCCGCCGGTCAGGCCGACGCGGCGCCGGGGCTGGCGTCGATGGCGCGCCGCTACGGGCTGGATTTCCTGCCCACCGCTGAAGAACGATTTGATCTGCTGATCGACCGCCGGGCGTATTTCGAACCGCCTTTGCAAGCGCTGTTCGGGTTCTGTCGCGGCGAGGCGTTCGCCCGCCACGCGCGGGCGCTGGGCGGTTACGACCTGCGCGATTTCGGACGGGTGCGCTGGAACGGCGCCTGAGCGTCGGCGTCCTCAGGTCGACAGAAAGGCAACCTCGCCGTCCATCAGCCGCGCGGCGGTGAGGCGGCCGGAAAAATACGCGCCGGTGTCGACGGGGATGCGCCCGGATCGGGCCTCCGCCTCGTCCACCACGTAATGGCCGTGCACCACCCAGATGCCGTCCGCGCGCGGCGCTTTCAGGAAGCGCGACGCGCCCCAGACCAGCGCGAAATCGTTCTGCATGTCCAGGGGCAGTTCCGGGTCGGCCCCGGCATGGGCGAACAGCACGTCGCCGAAACGGGCGTGCGAGGGCAGGTCGCGCACCATTTCCAGCACCGGGGCCATCGCCGTTTCCAGCTGCGTCGCCGCCGCCGCCATCGCGCCGGCGTCCGAGGATTGGGTGACGCCGCCGACGCCGTAGCTGTGCAGCGTCTGCAACCCGCCATTGCGCAGCCAGCGCCCGCCCGCGTCGCCGGGGCTGGCGAGGAATTCGAGCAGCATTTCCTCGTGATTGCCGCGCAGGGCGATGACCTCCTCCTCCTCGTCGTCGCGCAGGTCCTGCAGGAACGCCAGCACCTCGGCCGATTGTTCGCCTCGATCCACGTAATCGCCCATCAGCACGATGCGCGGCGCGTCGATGCCGCGTTCGGCGGCGTCCTCGACGATCTGGCGCATCAGCAGGATCAGCAGGTCGAAGCGGCCATGCACGTCGCCGATCGCGTAGGTCGGGCGGTCGATGACCAGCGGCGCGTCGAATTGCGGCGGCTGCGGCGCGCCTCCCCCAAGCAGACGTTTCAGCTTGCCGATCATTCGGGGGCTCCTTGTTGGCGCATGCGGCGGGCGCCGTTCACTCGGCCGCCATCCGCGCCGCCTGCAGCCAGGTCCAGACCCGGTGCGGGGTCATGGGCATGTCCACGTGGCGCACGCCTGCGGCCGACAGCGCGTCAAGCCCCGCATTTGTCACAGCCGCGAGCGAGCCGACAGTGCCCGCTTCGCCGCAGCCCTTCATGCCGATGGCGTTGGCGGTGGAGGGCGTGGGTTCGGAATGGAACGGGATCATCGGCGCGTCGTCGGCGCGCGGCATGGCGTAATCCATGAACGAGGCGGTCAGAAGCTGGCCGTCGGAATCATAGACCACATGTTCGGTGATCGCCTGCCCGATGCCCTGCACCACGCCGCCATGCACCTGCCCGGCGGCCAGCATCGGGTTCATCAGCACGCCCAGATCGTCGACCACCGTGTATTTCACCACCTTCATCAGCCCGGTGCCGGGGTCGACCTCGACCTCGGCGATGTGGCAGCCATTGGGGAAGGAGCGCGCCGGCACGGTGTTTTCGCGTTCGGTGACCAGCAATTCGGTCCGGCCCTTGCGCCGGGCGACGCCGGCCAGCTCCATCAGCCCGACGCTGCGGTCGGTGCCGACGACGCGAAAAGCGCCGTCCTCGAAGCGGATGTCCGCGGCGGCGGCCTCCAGGTCCTCCTCGGCCAGCGGGCGGAATTTCTCGATCACCTCGTCGGCGGCGGCGTTGATCGAATTGCCCTGCATGGTCACCGAGCGCGAGCCGCCGGTGCCCCCGCCCCTGGCGATCAGGTCGCTGTCGCCCTGCACGATGCGGATGCGATCGAAGGGCAGCCCGGTGCGTTCGCGCAGGATCTGGGCGTAGACGGTCTCGTGCCCCTGGCCGTTGGACTGGGTGCCCACATACAGATTCACGCCGCCGTCATCGGCGAACTCGATTCTCGAGGTTTCGTTCTGATCGCCGAGGATCGATTCGATGTAGTAGCTCAGCCCGCGCCCGCGCAGCAGGCCGTTCGCCGCGCTGTCGGCCTTGCGGGCCTCATACCCGTCCCAGTCGCTTTCCGTTTCGGCCCGGGCCAGAACCCGTTCGAAATCGCCCACGTCATAGGTTTCGCCGACCACGGTGGTGTAGGGGAAGGCGGATTTCGGGATGAAATTGCGCCGCCGCAGATCGCGCGGGTCGACGCCGAACTGGCGCGCGGCTGCGTCCATCAGGCGTTCCAGCGCGTAGATCGCCTCGGGCCGCCCGGCGCCGCGATAGGCGTCCACGGGCGTGGTGTTGGTGAAGACCCCCTTCACGTTGATGAAGGCGATCTGGAAATCATAGACCCCGGGCATCACGAACTTCACCAGCTCCGAGGGGATGAACTGCGCGAATTGCGACAGGTATGCGCCCATGTTGGCCACGCAATCGACGCGCAGCGCCTTGAGCCGCAGATCCGCGTCGAAGGCGGCGCGCATGGTGGTGACGTGATCGCGGCCCATCACGTCGGTGCACATGGTCTCGCCGCGCTCCGCGATCCAGCGCACCGCGCGCCCGGTGATGCGCGCCGCGGCGGCGAGCGCCATGTGCTCGGGATAGGGGAAGGCCTTCATGCCGAAACCGCCGCCCACGTCGGGTATGGTCACGCGGATCTTTTCCGGGGCGAGCCCCATGCGCCGCGCCATCTGCTCCTTGTGGCCCCAGACCCCCTGCCCGTTGAAGGCGAAATGCAGTTTTTGCGCGTTCGCGTCCCATTCGGCGTAGGCGCCGCGGGGTTCGATGGAATTGGCGATCACCCGGTTGTTGATCAGCGGCAGCTCGACCACATGGGCGGCGTCGGCCAGGGCCGCATCGGCGGCGGCCTCGTCGCCGAAGGCCCAGTCGAAGGCGAGATTGCCGGGCGCGATGTCGGGATAGACCTCGGGCTGCTGCATGGCGCGCGCGGTGTCCACGGCCACCGGCAATTCCCGGTAGTCCACGTCGATCAGCTCGGCGGCGTCGCGCGCCTGATCCAGCGTCTCCGCCATCACCATCGCCACCGCGTCGCCAACGAAGCGCACCCGCCCCACCGCCAGCGCCGTGCGCCGGGGCTGCGCGCCCTGGCTGCCGTCGCGATTGGTCACCACCGCGCTGTCGATGCCGTGATCCATCGCCGCGTCGAGATCGGCGCCGGTGATGACCGCGACCACCCCGGGCGCGGCCTGCGCCGCCGACAGGTCAAGCGCGGCGATCTCCGCATGGGCGTGCGGCGAGCGCAGGAAAACCGCATGCGCGGCCGAGGCCGGCGCGATGTCGTCGATGAAATGGCCGTGGCCGGTGAGAAAACGCCGGTCCTCGACGCGGCGGATGGGCTGGGAAACGCCGAATGCGGTCATGACGGTGTCGCCTTCTTGCTGAGAACGCTGCGCGCGCGGAATGGCGGTGGCGCGCCTAACCTACCGACGGATTGTCGCATGTCCACACCCGCGATGCGCGCCGCCGCCGCCGGGACGCAATAGGTTCGGCGGTTCAAGGCGGGTTCAGGGTGGCTGTGATACACGTTAAGGTGTAGTAACACCTCGCGTTGCAACCGATAGTGGCTGCAGGGGTCTGTTTGGGCGAATCCTCCCCGAAATCGGTCCGTCACTGGCCCGTCTTCGGCGAAGATGCGGACAAGATCGGCGTCGCGTCCGATCCAGCGGGCCTACCCCAACTCCCTGGCGCCCGCCAGATCGCACCCGAAGGGCGGGCGCCGGTCCTGTTCGCCTCCCTTCCACGGGGCGCCCCTGCGCACAGCCTTTGCCAGGGCAGAGGCTTGGATCCGCGTCGCTTGTCAGACGGCCCCGGCGTCGCGTTGCTTCACCTTCCGAACGAAAGCCCTGCGCGTGGATGCGCGATCATCGACGCCCTTGGCGGTTGCGCGCCCGGGGGCGCCGCGCGAGGCGTGCCCCATGGAGCCGATCGCCGCCGCGCCCCGCGCGCATGTCACGCATCGCTATGTCCGGGGGCCGCGCCATGGGCTGGAAGCCGGCGCGCCCTCGCCGCTGGCGCGCATGCCCTTCAAGGCCCCCGGCGACCTGCGCCTGTACGAGACCCTGCCCTGGATCCTGTGTCGCGGCGCGGCGCGGGGCCGCCCGGTCACCATCATCCATCTGCCCGTGGGGCCCAATGCGGCGCTGCTTCGGCATCGCGATTTGCGGCGGCGCGACGGCGCCGACATCCTCGCCGAACTGTCGCCGATCAACCTGCGCCGCCTGCAAGGCGGCGATGCGGTGCTGGTGCTCGATCACGGCGCCGAGGGTTGGCCGCGTCGCTCCCGGCGCTGCGCAACATCGCCGCCGCCCGGCGACGCCACGGCGTCGCCAATCGCATTGTGCATCTGAGCCAGAACGTCGCGCAAACCCTGCCGCCCCGATTCGCCCGGCATCTGACGCTGGGGTTTCACCATAATTTCGGGCTTGCCCTGCTGCTGCGCGCGCAGGCTGCGGCCCCGGCGCTGCGGGCGCTGGCCGCGGCGGCGCCCCGGCATGAGGTCCTGTGCCGCAATTTCGCGCCGCGACCGCACCGGGTGATCGCGCTGGCGGCGCTGATGGCCCCGGGCGGGGCGCGCGATCCGCTGCTGACGCTGGGGCGCAGCAAGCCGCCCTGGACGCTGGATTCGGCCTTGGCGGCGGCGGTGGATTCGCCGCTCATGGCGGCGAGCGCGGCGCGGTCGCCGCCGCGCAGGATGTCGCGCGGGCCAACCAGACGCTGATGCTGCGCCACGGGGCGGCGCGGCTGGAACGCGCGATCGCCGACAGCGTCGCCGGCGCCGTCGCCCGCGCGCTGGTCGGCTAGAGCCGGATGCGATACAGCGCGAATCCGTCGGCGCCGTCGCCGGCGGCCTCGATGGTCACGCCCTTCACCTCGTCCAGATGCTCGGCCCCGCGAGGGCCGGTCTCGAACAGCACGCTGGCGCCTTCCACCGGCGCGAATTTCCAGTTGCCGTCCGCCGTGGGGTTGATGGCGCCGCGTTCCACCAGATAGCGCACGATCACGTCGCGGTTGGTGTCCGGGCCGACGAAGATGATGGTGGAGCCGTCGGCGCCGGGGAAGGCGCCGCCGCCTGAGGCGCGGTAATTGTTTGTCGCCACCACGAATTTCTGCGTCTCGTCGATGGGCGCGCCCTTGTGGCGCAGATTGACGATGCGCCGCGCGTCGGGGTTGATCAGCGCCCCGTTGGGGTCGAATTTCGATGGCTGCGACAGGTCGATCTCATAGGTCACCCCGTCGATCACGTCGTAATTGTAGGACGGGAAATCGCCGTTGATCAGCGGCTGGTCGGCCTTGCCGGGTTCGATCCGGTTGAAGATCCCGGCGGAACGCTCCAGCCATTCGCGCACCGTGGCGCCGTCGATCAGCACCGCGCGCGAGGTGTTGGGGTAGAGATACAGGTCCGAGACGTTCTTGATCGCCACCGGGCCGGGCGCGACATCGGTGTAGTAGTCCGGCCCGCCGCGCCCGCCGGCCTTGAACGGCGCCGCGGCCGAGAGGATCGGCAGACCCTCCCACTCGGTGCCCTTCATCATCTGCCTGGTGTACCAGATCTGCGACTGGCTGACGATCTGCACCGAGGGGTCGTCGGCCACCAGCGCGAAATACGAATGCAGCGGCGCCGAGGTCTCGCCCACCGGGCGGCGGATATAGGCCAGCGTCGCCTCGTGGGTGGCGCGCGCCGCATCCTCCACATCGGTCTGGCTGTCCACCAGCGGCAACGTCTTGCGTTCGACCCGTTCGGAGATCGGGCGGGTTTCCGAGGCGAAGGCGTCGATGCGCCATTCGCCGCCTTCGCGGGTCAGCAGCAGGTCGATCACCCCCAGATGGCTGCCCCAGAACCCGCCCATCACCGCCGGCTTGCCCATCAGCGCGCCCTTTTCGGCGTCGATGCCGGCGCCGGCGAATTTCGACCCCGGGAACACCAGATGCTGGTGCCCGGTCATGATCGCGTCGATCCCGTCCACGGCGGCGAGGTAGAGCGAGGCGTTCTCCATGCCCTCGGTCTCGGCGTCGGCCGAGATCCCGGAATGGCTGAGCGCGATGACGATGTCGGCGCCGGCTTCCTTCATCTCCGGCACATAGGCGCGGGCGGTCTCGACGATGCCCCGGGTGCTGGCCTTGCCCTCCAGATGCCGCTGATCCCAGTTGACGATCTGGGGCGGACACAGCCCGATCAGCCCGACCCTGATGGCGTGCGTCCGCCCGGCGCCGTCGGTGATGTCGCGATCGAGGATCACATAGGGCTTCAGGAACAGCTTGTCGCCGCGCGGGCTCGCCGCCGGCGCGCCCTTGATCACATTGGCCGAGACCACCGGGAAATTCGCCCCGGCGACCACCTTCATCATGAAGTCGAGCCCGTAGTTGAATTCGTGGTTGCCCAGCGTCGAAGCGTCGAAATCCAGCACGTTCATGGCCTGGATGATCGGGTGCATGTCGCCGTCCTTCATGCCCCGCTCATAGGCGATGTAGTCGCCCATGGGGTTGCCCTGAAGGAAATCGCCATTATCCACCAGCATGGCGTTGGAAGCCTCGGCGCGGATTTCGCGGATGCGCGTGGCGGTGCGGCTCAGGCCCATGGAATCCCTGGGCCGGTCGCCGTAATAGTCATAGGGAAACACATGCACATGCAGGTCGGTGGTTTCCATGATCCGCAAATGCGCCTGCCCCGCGGCGGCGTTCGCCGAAAACGGGTGCAGCGCGATCAGGGCGCCGGAGGCGGCTGCGGATGAAAGAAGCTGGCGACGGGACATGAGCAGGGACATCTTGAAACCTCGACCGCTGGCGGGGCCCGGTTGGGGCCGGACACCCATGAGATCGGGCAGTCTACAGCCAAATTTTGACTGATCGGTAATATTTTCGCGACGGGCGAAAATGGCGCAAGTCAATGGTTATTAGGCGAAAGTTGCCTTTGCAACTCTACTCCCGCGAATGTCAACGCAACAGGCGCCCCCTGTTGCCGTGAGGGCGCATGGGCGGGGCTTCGCGTCGGATCGACCCCGGTCGGTCCGGGGGGCGGTTGGTCTAGCGCAGGATCGGCGGGGCGTCAGGGTCCATGCCCGGCGCCGCGGGCGGGCGGGTCTGCGCGGGCGATGCCGGCGGCGCGGGCATCTCGAAGCCCAGCCCGACGGCGCGCGCCTGCGCCAGCAGGGCGTCGTCGCGGGCGACGAAAATCACGTCAAGCTCCGGTGCGTCCGGGTCGGCGAGTCGCCCGGTTTCGGCGACGGCCTGCGCCACGCCCGCCTCGACACTGCCGACCCCGATCTTGCCGGCCCCGATCTTGCCGGCCCCGATCTTGCCGGCGTTGTCGGGGCCCGCCGCCGCCGTCGCGCGCAGTCGAAGGGTCAGCAGCAAGCGTTCCGGCCCGGACTCCAAGGCGGCGCGCACCAGCCAGGCTTCGGCCAGCGCCGGCGCCAGCGCCGCCAGCTTGGCGTCGAGCGCCGCCAGCAAGGCCGGCGTCGCCCCAACCGGCGCCGCGCAGGCGGCGACCCGGGCGCTTTCGACGGCGACGGCGCGATCGCCCAGGAAATCCGCCGCCCAGGCCAGCGCCTCCGGGTCGTAGAACAGCTCCGACGGAGCGACCCCGGGATTGACCGCGAGGCTCACCCCCTTGCCCGCCAGCAACGTCACCAGCGCCCGCCCCGGCATCGCCGCATAGGGCGCGGGCGCGTCGGTGAACGCCGCCAGCCGGTCCACGCGATCGAAGGCCAGCGCCGCGGGCCCCGCCTCCAGCGCCAGCAGCGCCGGCTTCAGGATGTCGCCCGCGGGCTCTTCCTCCAGCCGCAGGACCATCTCGGCGTTGAACAGCGCGTCGAACACCCGCCCGGAGGCGGTCGGGTCATCGCCCGCCAGCCGCACGGCGCGGTCGAGCGCGGTTTCGTGGTTGTCCGGGGTCATGGTCATCCGGTGGGCGCCTTCCTGTCGGTTGGGGCCGGCGCCGCGCGATCCAGTATCCAGTCGCCGGTCAGGCGCCAGACCCGTTCTGCCTGCAAATCGCGCAGCAGCATGTGCCAGCCGCTTTGCACATAGGCGAAATCAGCAGGGCCGGGCAAGGCGGCGAACATGGCGCGCACGGAACTTTCGGGAATCACCTCGTCCCGGGCGCCCTGCACCACCAGCACCGGCAGCGCCGCGTTCGCCGCCGCCGCCACCGCCCGGTCCATGATCCGGATCAGCCCCATGAATTCCCGCCCCGAGGGCGCGGCGAAATGCAGCGGGTCGCGGGACAGCGCGCGCAGCATGTCGAGATTGTCGGTCGGGTATATCGTCACCAGCCCGCGCCCGGTCCAGCGCGCGTCGGGCGCCAGTTGCGCCGCCATCCAGGCCGAGGCGCGGTATTGCAGCCCCAGCCGGTCGCCGCCCCAGACCGCGGGGGCGAGCAGGATCAGCCCGTCGATGCCGGTGAAGGCCGCGGGGGCGCCCGGCGCGGCGGCGCCGTTCAGGTTCCCTTCGCCGTTTCCTTTCTGATCCCCATCCCCATTCGCGCCAAGCCGTCCCTCGCCAGCGGCGGCCAGCGCCACGCCGCCGCCCATGGAATGGCCCATGACGAACAGCGGCAGGTCGGGGCGCAGGGTTTTCACCGCGCGCGCCGCCGCCGCCAGATCGGCGATCAGCGCATCGGCGCCCGGCCATTGCATGCGCGAGGGGTTGCGCCCGAAGCCACGCTGATCATAGGCGAACACCTCGATGCCCCGCGCAGTCCAGAAATCCGCCGCCCGCCCGAAGGTCGAAGGCGCGTAGTCGCCGTAGCCATGCAGCGCCAGCAGCACGGCTTTCGCCTCCCCGGCGGGCCAATGCGACAGCGCCAGCGGCCCGGCGGCGCCCTGAATGACCGGCGCGTCGCCCTGCGCCGGAGGCGCGATCGCCGCCGCGCCGCGCGGCCCGCCGGCGCAGCCGGCGATCAGCGCCGCGGCCAGCAGGCTCAGCGCAGCAGCTGCGACACGCGATTGCGAAGCCATGGCAGCGCCTCCTCCTCGAACCAGGGGTTTTTCTTCAGCCAGCCGGCGTTGCGCCAGGACGGATGCGGCAGCGGCATGCGCGCGGGGACATGGGCGCGCCAGTCGCGCACGGTCGCGGTCACGCCGCCCTGTCCCAGCGCCCAGGCCTGCGCGTGGCCGCCCACCAGCAGCGTCAGCGCCGCCCGCGGCATCGCCGCCAGCGCCCGGTCGCGCCACAGCGCGGCGCAGCGTCGGGGCGGCGGCAGGTCCGATCCCCTGGCGTCGTAGCCGGGAAAGCAGAACGCCATGGGCAGGATGGCGATCCGGTCGCGGTCGTAGAACGTGGCGCGATCCACGCCCATCCAGTCGCGCAGCCGGTCGCCGGACCGGTCATCGAATGGCAGGCCCGAGGCATGCACCCGCGCCCCCGGCGCCTGCCCGGCGATCAGGATCCGCGCCGTCGCCGACAGCCAGGGCGCCGGGCGCGGCGCATGGGCGGTTTTCGTGGCGGCGAATTGCGCGGCGCAGGCGTCGCAAAGCGCGATCTCGGCCTCAAGCGCCGCGATCGCCGCCGATGCGGGATCGGCGCAGGCTGGCGAAGGCGGCGGGGCGGGTGCGGGGCTCATGCCCGGATCATAGACCGGAGCGCCCGATGGATGGCAAGCCGCCCGCACGCGAATTTGCGGTTGTCCCCGGGGCGGCGTCCGTCGATGATCCCGGCGCAGCAGCCACGGAGTCGCAAAATGCCGATCCTCACCCCCACCGACCATTTCGGGCGCATCGACTGGCTCGGCCTCGTCACCAACCGGGCGCAATCGTTGCGCGCCGCGCCCGCGCAATCGGTCGAGGTCGACTGGGCGGGCTTTGTCGGCGACTGCCACAGCGGGCTCACCCGCGCGTCCTGCGTGCGGGTGCGCGCCCAGTTCGAACCGGGGACGGAGATTCGCAACACCCGCCAGATCTCGGCGCTGTCAGTGGAGGAACTGGCCGTCATCGCCGCCGAAATGGGCATGGCGGATCTGCCGCCCGCGTGGCTCGGCGCCTCCATGACGCTGGCGGGGATCCCCGATTTCACCCGGCTGGCGCCGTCGTCGCGGCTGATCTCGGACAGCGGCGTCAGTCTGGTGGTGGACATGGAGAACGCCCCCTGCCAGTTCCCCGCGCGCGAGATCGAAACCGAGCGCCCCGGATTCGGCAAGGCGTTCATGCCGGCGGCGCGGGGGCGGCGCGGCGTGACGCTCTGGGTGGAACGCCCGGGCGTGCTGCGGCTTGGCGACCGGATGCGCCTGCATGTGCCGCCCCAGCGCATCCACGCCCATGTCTGACGGCCCCCTGCGGCCGTGACAAAGGCCCTCCCCCGCAGGGAAGGGCCGGTGTCAGCCAACAGGCGGAGATTGATCGGGGCGGACCCGGATCAGACGGTCTTGCGCCGCGCCGCGAAGCCCAGCGCGCCGACCGCGAAGGCCAGCATGGGCAGGGCCGCGGGCAGCGGCACCGCCGCCGGGCCGGGGCCGCCGCCGCCGCCGAGGAAGAAGGCGGAGCCGAAAGCCTGACTGCCGAGCAGCGAGCCGGCCAGCGTCGAGGACCCCGCCACGCCGAGATCCAGCGCGTAGACGCTGTTGAAGATGCCGTAGAGCGAACCGTCCGGCGCGAAGGCCAGGGTCTCGTCGGCGTTGTAGCTGCCAACCGATGTGGCCGCGTAGGTCACGGAATCCAACATGTAGAGATTGGTGGAATCGGTGGCGAACAGCGTGCCCGCCGCCGCCGTGCCGCCGCCCGCGAGCGCCACCGCGACCGGCGCCCGGGTCAGGCCGTCGATGTCGTTCAGCCCGGTCGCCCCGGCCAGGGTGCTGGCCGCCGTGGCGGTGTTGATCTTGTAGATCGAGCTGCCGCCGCTGCCGAGCAGTTCGCCGGCGGCGTTGAAGGTCAGGCCCTCCAGCCCGGCGACGCCGTGACTGCCGATCAGCGAGGCCGCGCCGGTGGCGGTGTCCACCGAGTACAGTTTCGTGGTCGTGGCGCCGAACAGGTTGCCGGCCGCGTCGAAGCTGAGCGCCATGTTGTGGAGGCCGGTCGCGCCGATCAGGGTCGAGACCCCGGCGTTGGTGTCAAAGGCCTCAAGCCCGCTCGACGAATTCACGTAGAGCGTGTAGGCCTGCGCCTGCTGCGCCCCGGCGGTCAGCGCTGCGGCGACCATGGCGGCCGCGATGGCAAAATTTCTTGTCATTCTCTATTCCCCCAGCATTCAAAATCGATCCTGTGGTTAAGGTTTGGTTCACCCCTTCACCGAGCGGCATACTGTAAAACGGGAAAGCGTCTGTCTAGTGTTAATCGCGAGTTAATGACGTTTATCCATGAAGCTCGCCTTCAATCGGCCGAAATTGGCGGTGAATGCGCTGTATACTGGTTTTAATACTTGTTAACTCGCCCTAAGGGGGAGTTAAATTAACCAACTGTTCGTTAATGGCTTCCGGCAATGGCAGGGCGTGACCGCCCGCGCCGCAGACAGCGGCGCGCCCCGGCGCCACGGTTCGCGACGCCCCGCCACAACCCGCGCGGCCCGACCGGCGGCCGGGCCCGGCGGAGCTGCGTCAACCGTAGACGGACTCCTTGCCGAAATGCGTGGTCAGCAGGTAGTAGACCACCGCCCGGTATTTGTTGCGGTTGGATTTGCCGTAGGTTTCGATGGCCTTGGCGATGCCGGCGTCAAGCGCCGGCCCGTCGCTCAGGCCCAGCTTGCCGATCAGGAAATTGTTCTTCACCGTCTCCAGTTCCTTGGGATCCGACCCGGAGACCGTGGAGGCGTCGTCATTGTAGATCGCCGGACCGCAGCCGATGGTGACCTTGGTCAGCAGATCCATGTCTGCGGTCACGCCGCATTTGTCTTTCAGGTCGGCCGCGTATTTCTGGATCAGATCGTCGCGCTTGCCCATTTCAATGTCCTTTCGTTCCGATTGTTCGGTTCCGCGCCTTCGATCATGCGCGCCAGCGCCCCGCAATCAAGCGGCGATCGGGGGTCGGCGTTGTTTCGCCCCTGAAAACGTCGCCAATGAGGCGGGGGGCGCGATCCGGGCGCAAAACCCAGCCGCGCGGCCCGTCCGCCGTCGGGGCGCCCGTCGGGGGCGCCCGGTGATTCGGCGGCGGGATCCGGGGCGCCGGGCCGCCGTCGCGTCGGTTCCGCGCCGGTTCCGCGCCCGGGCGGGCCCTTGAAGCGGGGGTGCGGCAAAATCGCCCGCCATGGGAAATCGCGCCGAAACCGGGCTCTGAGGGGCCTCGCGTCGCTTGCGCCGTCGATCCTGTCGGAATTCTCTTGTTTTGTATTCCGGTAATGGTCCTAAATTGGCCCGCCTGACTGCTGTCGCGCGCGCCCTCAAGCCCGCGCCAAGCCTATCGCCCGACCTGTAGCCCCTGCAAGAGACCCCAAAATGGCCTTTAAAACCGATATCGAGATCGCCCGCGAAGCCTCAAAGCTGCCGATTCAGGAGATTGGTGCAATATTGGGCATTCCGAGCAATGACCTGCTGCCCTTCGGGCATGACAAGGCGAAGGTCTCCGATTCCTTCATCAAGTCGGTGCGCGACCGCCCCGACGGCAAGCTGATCCTGGTCACCGCGATCAACCCGACGCCGGCGGGCGAGGGCAAGACCACCACCACGGTCGGGCTCGGCGACGGGCTCAACGCCATCGGCAAGAAGGCGGCGATCTGCATCCGCGAGGCCTCGCTCGGCCCTTGCTTCGGCATGAAGGGCGGGGCCGCGGGCGGCGGCTATGCGCAGGTGGTGCCCATGGAGGAGATGAACCTCCACTTCACCGGCGATTTCCACGCCATCACCTCGGCGCACAACCTGCTGAGCGCCATGATCGACAACCACATCTACTGGGGCAACGAACTGGAGATCGACGAGCGCCGGGTGGTCTGGCGCCGGGTGCTCGACATGAACGACCGCGCCCTGCGCGACGTGGTCACCAGCCTGGGCGGCGTCGCCAACGGCTTTCCGCGCCAGACCGGGTTCGACATCACCGTGGCCTCCGAGGTCATGGCGATCCTCTGCCTGTCCAACGACCTGAAGGACCTGCAAGGCCGCCTTGGCGACATCATCGTCGCCTATCGCCGCGACCGCACGCCGATCTACGCGCGCGACATCAAGGCCGACGGCGCCATGACCGTGCTGCTGCAGCAGGCCATGCAGCCCAACATCGTGCAGACGCTGGAAAACAACCCCGCCTTCGTGCATGGAGGGCCCTTCGCCAACATCGCCCATGGCTGCAATTCGGTGGTCGCCACCACCACGGCGCTGAAGCTGGCGGATTACGTGGTCACCGAGGCCGGGTTCGGCGCCGATCTCGGGGCCGAGAAATTTCTCAACATCAAGTGCCGCAAGGCCGGATTGGCGCCGGACGCGGTGGTGATCGTCGCAACCGTGCGGGCGATGAAGATGAATGGCGGCGTCGCGCGCGCCGATCTCGGGGCCGAGGACGTGGCGGCGGTGGAGCGCGGCTGCGCCAATCTCGGCCGCCATATCGAGAACATCAAGCAGTTCGGCGTGCCCGCGGTGGTCGCCATCAACCATTTCGTCACCGACACCGAGGCCGAGATCGAGGCGGTGAAGGCCTATGTGGCGACCCAGGGCGCCGAGGCGGTGCTGAGCCGCCATTGGGAGCTGGGATCGAAAGGGGCCGAGGATCTCGCCCGCAAGGTGGTGGAGATCGTCGAGAGCGGCGCCGCGCAGTTCGCCCCGCTCTACCCCGACGAGATGAGCCTGTTCGAGAAGATCGAGACCGTGGCCAAGCGCATCTACCGCGCCGACGAGGTGCTGGCCGACAAGAAGATCCGCGACCAGCTGCGCACCTGGGAGGAGGCCGGCTACGGCGCCCTGCCGGTCTGCATGGCCAAGACCCAGTATTCGTTCTCCACCGATCCCAACCTGCGCGGCGCGCCGGTGGGTCATTCCCTGCCGGTGCGCGAGGTGCGGCTGTCGGCGGGGGCGGGCTTCGTGGTGGTGATCTGCGGCGAGATCATGACCATGCCCGGCCTGCCGCGCAAGCCGGCGGCGGAATCGATCATGCTCAACGACGCGGGCGAAATCGAAGGGCTGTTCTGAGCCCGGCCCGCGGGCGCGCATGGGGCCCGGGTTCGGATTCGGCAGTGTATCCGAACCGAAACCGGGCCTATTCCAGAAGGTGATGATCCCATTTTGAACCAATTTGCGAATGAAGCGGCCCGGGCCGTTGCGAACAGTTTTCCGGCGCGGGGTTTTCCTGCGCCGGGGCCGGGCTCTACATAGTCGGCGACCATGCAACCGGGAGACACGATCATGACTCGCCAGTTCTTCGCCGCCGGATTCTCGCCCATGCCGCTTGCCGGCGCCTTCGCCGCGGCGCTCGCGCTGCTGGTCGCCGCGCCGGCCGTCTTCGCCGGGAACGACGTCGATCGGGGCGAGGGCTACTATTACCCCAAGGTCGGGTCCGAGGAGGTGTTCACGCGCAAGCTGATCTCCGGCCCGGTGGCCGACCGCAACACCCGCGCCGCCTTCGTGACGCTGATCACCAAGGCGATGCTGGACGCGCCGGAAAAGCCCCCCTACGCGATCTTCGCCAAGGGATCGCGGGCGCAGCGACTGATCCTGACCGGGCTCGACGACCAGATGTTCCGCACGCTGTTTCGCGCCCGCGCGGTGATGGCGCAGCTGTCGGCCTCGATGCGCGGCGCGCCGTTCTTCAAGGATCAGGGGCTGGCCGCGACCGGCACTTTCTACGACATGCTCCAGTTGCTGGGGTTCAAGAGCCTGACCATCACTGACGGCGTCTCCTGGGCGCATCGGGTGAAATTCGAATAGGGACCGGGCCGGACGGCCCCGCAAAGGATGGAGCGCCCATGACCAGCGCTGAAATGGCGAACCGCCCCGCAGGGGCAAGGCAAGCCTGCCGCCCCGCCACCGCCGCCCGCGTGGACGGCAAGCGCATCGCCGCGCGGATCCGCGCGGAAACCGCCATGCAGGCCGAGGCGCTGACCGAGGCCGGCTGGAAGCCGCGCCTGGTGTCCATCAGCGTCGGCGACGCCGCGGCGGCGGAGATCTACGTGCGCAACCAGCAGCGCGGGGCCGACTCGGTGGGCGTCGAATTCGAGGCCCGCAACTACCCGGAAACCACCTCGCTGGAGGAACTGGTCGGCGTGCTGCACGGGCTGAACGCCGATCCGCGGGTCAACGGCATCATCATCCAGCGTCCGCTGCCGCGCCACATCCCGGTGAAGGCGCTGCAAAAGGCTGTGCATCCCTTCAAGGACGTGGAGGGCATGCACCCCGCCTCCATCGGCAACATCGTCTACAACGACCTGGCGCTCGGCCCGTGCACCGCGGTGGCGGCGGTGGAGATCCTCAAGACCCTGCCGCTGGACATCGAGGGGCTGGTGGTCACGGTGATCGGTCATTCCGAGATCGTCGGCAAACCCATCGCGTTCCTGCTCATGGGGCTTGGGGCGACGGTGACGGTGTGCCACCACATGACCCGCTCCGTGGCCATGCACAGCCGCGCGGCGGATGCGGTGTTCGTGGCGGTGGGCAAGCCGGGACTGGTGACCGGCGAGATGATCAAGCCGGGGGCGGCGCTGATCGACATCGGCATCAACCGGGTGGAGACCGCCGACGGCCCGCGCACCGTCGGCGACGCGGATTACGACAGCTGCGCCGAGGTGGCCGGCTGGATCACCCCGGCGCCCGGCGGCGTCGGCCCGGTGACCGTGGCGATCCTGCTGCGCAACGCCGTCACCGCCACGCGGCTGCAACTGGACCGATACCGCGAGGCCTACGGCCCGGCGGAGGCGTGAGCCGCGGCGCGCCGGCACGACAGGACCAACGGACTTTTTGGGAGAGAAGATCAATGACGGCTGACATCATCGACGGCAAGGCCTTCGCGGCGGATGTGCGCGCCCGCGTGGCCAGGCACGTGGCCCGCATCAAGGCGAGCGGCGTCACCCCCGGTCTCGCCGTCGTGCTGGTCGGCGAGGATCCCGCCAGCCAGGTCTATGTGCGCTCCAAGGGCAAGATGACGGTCGAGGTCGGCATGGCCTCGTTCGAGCACAAGCTGGCGGCGGACGCCCCGGAAGCGGACCTGATGGCCCTGATCGATCGGCTCAACAACGATCCGGCCGTGCACGGGATCCTGGTGCAGCTGCCGCTGCCCGCGCACATGAACGAGGATCTGGCGATCAACGCCATCGACCCGGCCAAGGACGTGGACGGGTTCCACATCTCCAATGTCGGCCTGCTGGCCACCGGGCAGAAATCCATGGTCCCCTGCACGCCGCTGGGCTGCCTGATGCTGCTGCGCGACCGGCTCGGGTCGCTGAGCGGGCTGAACGCGGTGGTGGTGGGGCGCTCCAACATCGTCGGCAAGCCCATGGCGCAGCTGCTGCTGCGCGACAGCTGCACGGTGACCATCGCCCACAGCCGCACCCGCGACATCGAGGCGCTGTGCCGGGGCGCCGACATCCTGGTCGCCGCCGTGGGGCGCGCGCAGATGATCACCGGCGACTGGGTGAAGCCGGGGGCGACGGTGATCGACGTGGGCATCAACCGCATCCCGGCGCCCGAAAGGGGCGAGGGCAAGACCCGTCTGGTCGGCGACGTGGATTTCGCCAGCGCCGCGCAAGTGGCGGGCGCGATCACCCCGGTCCCCGGCGGCGTCGGCCCCATGACCATCGCCTGCCTGCTGGCCAACACGGTGACCGCCGCCTGCCGCGCCCACGGCCTGGACGAACCCGATGACCTGACCGTCTGACGCCGCCGCGCCGCGCGGCGCCCCCGATGCGGCGAAGCCGCGAGGGCTTTCCTCGTCAGCGTTTCGTTTTCCTGTCGAAATCGTGCTGGCGCCTATCGGCGCGGACCGGGCCGCCGCCTTGCGCATGGCCTACGCCTCGGCCTGGCGGAACCGCCGGGGACGGCTCCCGCCCGTCGGCCGCCCCTGCGGGGCGCCCTCCCGTTGGGCCGGGCCCTCGCGGCTTCGCCGCATCGGGGTTTTGCACGAAGGTTGTCGATCCAGGGGCGATTGGCGGCGTGGTCGCAGGGCCGCGCGTGGTTTTTCGGGTGCAGGGCCGCCATCCGACGCCGCCATCCGCCGCCGCCATCCGCCGCCGCCGCCGACCCGCCGTCTGCGGGCGCCTGCCGGGCCGCTCCGCGCCCGCGCAGCGAAAGCCGAGCGAAGCGAGGCTCCCTCCATTCGCGCGCAGCGCGTGGTGACCGCCGACGTCACGCGGCGTTCACGGTTGCGTCAGGGCGCCTGCATTTTAATAAGGAATGCTTATGTTTCTCCCCGCGCCCGCCGAGGCGCGCAACAGGAGACTCGCCCATGCTGACCCCCCGATCCCAGACCCCCGCCCTGAACCTGCCGCTGGTCGGCGGCGGCGCGTTCGACCTTGCCGCCGAGCCGGGCGAGCGCTTCACGCTTCTGACCTTCTATCGCGGCCTGCATTGCCCGATCTGCGTGCCCTATCTCAGGGAACTGGACCGCCTCACCGCCGATTTCAACGCGCGAGGCGTGACCACGGTCGCCATCAGCGCGGATGACGCCGAACGCGCCGCCGGGATGAAATCGAAGACCGGCGCCAAAACGCTGCGCTTCGCGCATTCCCTGCCGCTCTCGCAGGCGCGGGACTGGGGGCTTTCGATGTCCACGGGCCGGGGCAAGACCTCGACCGGGCTAGAGGAACCGGCGCTGTTCGCCGAGCCGGGCCTGTTCCTGGTGCGCGCCGACGGCACGCTGTATTTCGCCTCGGTGCAGACCATGCCTTTCGCGCGCCCGCATTTCAAGGACATCCTCGGGGCGCTGGATTTCGTCATCAAGACCGACTATCCGGCGCGCGGCGCCTACACCGGACCGGTGTAGCGCCGGGCGTTGAATCGCTTGCCGCGGCGCGCCAGGGGCCTATCGTGGCCCCATGCGCGCCGCCGATCTTCTGCAATGCCGGCCCGAAGGGCTCTGGTGCCCGCCGGGCCGGTTCCATGTCGACCCGTCCCGGGTGGTGGATCGGGCGGTGATCACCCACGCCCATGGCGATCACTGCCGCCCCGGCCACCGCGCGGCGCTGGCGACGCCCGCGACCCTGGCGCTGGCCGCCGCCCGTTACGGGCGCGGCGCCTTCGCGCGCAGCCAGGCGCTGCCCTATGGCGAACCGACGCGCATCGGCGGCGTGACGGTGACGCTGGTTCCCGCCGGGCATGTGCTCGGCTCGGCGCAGGTTGTCATCGAGGCGGGCGGCGCGCGGGCGGTGGTCTCGGGCGACTACAAGCGCGGCGCGGACCCCAGCTGCGCGCCGTTCGAACCAGTGACCTGCGACCTGTTCGTCACCGAGGCCACCTTCGGCAATCCGCGCCATGTCCACCCGCCGGTCGCCGGGCAGATGGCGCGGCTCATGGCCTCGATCGCCGGCAATCCCGAACGCTGCCACCTGATCGGCGCCTACGCTTTCGGCAAGGCCCAGCGCATGATCGCGCAGCTGCGCGCGGCGGGCTGGGCCCGCCCGATCCATGTGCATGCGTCGCTGATCCCGCTCTGCCGGGTCTATGCGCGGCGCGGCGTCGATCTCGGGCCGCTGACGCCGATCGGCAGGACCGGCGATCACATGGCGGGCGAAATCCTCGTCGCGCCGCCCGGCGCGCTGAACTGGCAAGAGGTCCCGGGCTGGGTGGCGCGCCTGCCGCGCCCGGTGCGCTGCGCCGCCTCGGGCTGGTTCAGCGCCAGCGGCGCGCGGCGATCGAGCGCCGAACTGGCGCTGGCGATCTCGGACCACGCCGACTGGCCGGAGCTGACAGCCACCATCCTCGACACCGGCGCCGGCGAAATCCGCATCACCCATGGCGAGGCCGAACCGTTGCGCCACTGGGCCGGGGCGAGGGGCATCGTCGCGGCGCCGCTCAACCCGCGGCGATCGGCGGGGGCGCCCCGTCTGATCTAGGCAATCTGATCCAGGCGCCCGATGACGCCGCTTGCCGAATCCACGATTCGCGCGTTACCTGTCGGGGTCCCTGATTTTTCGGAGACCCCATGACCCGCACCCTGTTTCGCGCCGGCGAATGGCCAACCTGGCTTGCGCTCGGCGGCTGCTATGCTCTCTGGCTTGGCGCAACCGCCGCCCATGGCGCGCTGGGGCTGGCCTGGATTCCGCTGGCGGCGGTGGCCACGGCCTTTCACGCCTCGCTGCAGCACGAGGCCCTGCACGGCCACCCCACCCGCAGCGCCGCGGTCAACGAGGCGCTGGTGTTCGCGACGCTGGGGCTGATCTATCCCTATCGGCGGTTTCGCGACCTGCATCTGAAGCATCACGACGACAGCCGCCTCACCGATCCCTATGACGACCCGGAAAGCTGGTATCTGGCCGAGCGCGATGCCAACGCGCTGTCGCGCCCCATGCGCTGGCTGCTGGAGGCCAACCGCACGCTGATCGGGCGAATCGTCATCGGGCCGTCGCTGGGCGTGTTCGGGCTGTGGCGGGCGGATTTGCGGGCGCTGCGCGCCGGCGGGCCCGGGGCCGCGCGCCTTCGCGACGCCTGGCTGCGCCACGGGCTGGGTTCGGCGCTGGTGCTGGGCTGGGTCTGGGGCGTCGCCGGGATCAATCCGCTGGTCTATGTCCTGGCGGTGGCGCTGCCGAGCGCCGGGTTGATTTCCGTGCGCACCTATTTCGAGCACCGCGCCGACGAGATCGCCGCCCGGCGCACCGCCATTGTCGAGGCCGGGCCGTTCTGGCGGCTGCTGTTTCTCAACAACAACCTGCATGTGGTGCATCACGAACATCCGGGCCTGGCCTGGTTCCGCCTGCCGGCGCGCTTCAGGGCGGAGCGCGACGGCGTGCTGGCGCGCAACGGCGGCTATCACTCGCGCGGCTACGGGCCGGTGTTTCTGCGCCATGCGCTGCGCCCGCGCGAACCCGTCGCCCACCCTTTCATGCGGCGCGAAACCGCCCCGCCGGGCCAGGAATGATCGCCGCGCTGCCCATGTATGACTGGCCGGAGCTGCGCGGGGCGACCGACGGGCTGTGGTCGGCGCTGCGCGCGCGGCTGATCGCGGCCGGGTTCGATGCGCCCGCGGCGCTGGAGCGCGCCGCGCCCGAGGCCGAGATCTGGAGCGCCCCGGACCTGCTGCTCGCCCAGACCTGCGGCATGCCCTACGCGACCGGCGCCGCGCGCGCCGCGCGGCTGGTCGCGGCGCCGGTCTACGCAGTCGAGGGCGGCGGCGCGACGTGCCGTTCGCCGCCGGCCCGCGCGACCTACCGCTCGGCGCTGGTGGCGCGACGGGGCGCTGGCCCGCTGGCGGCGTTTCGCGGCGCGCGTTTCGCGGCGAACGGGCCGGACAGCCTGTCAGGCTGGGCGGCGCCGGTGGCGCATCTGGGCGCGGATTTCATCGGCCCCGTGACCTGGTCCGGCGGGCATCGCGCCTCGATCCGGGCGGTGGCCGCGCAAAAGGCCGATTTCGCCGCCATCGACGCCATGTGCTGGGATCTGGCGCGGCGCTTTGAACCCGCGGCCGCCGATCTGGAGGTCATCGGCTGGACCGACGCGGCGCCGAGCACGCCTTTCGTCACCTCGTCGCGGCATGATTTCGATCAGCGCGCCGCCCTGCGCGCCGCGCTGGCGGCCACGCTGGCCGATCCGGCGCTGGCCAAGATCCGCGCGGCGCTGAAACTGGTCGACGCGGTCCCCGTGAGCGACGCGGATTATGACCCGGTGCGCCGCATCGCGGCGACCGCGCGCGCCGCGCCCCGCTGATCCGCGGGCATTGTCGCCCAACGGGCAACAGCATGGCGCGGGCCGCGCGGGGTGACTTTTCCCGCGCCCTCGGCCAGATGACAGAGACGGCGCGTCTGGCGCCGGGCAACTGGAGCGGGACGATGGGTCAACTGGTCGACGGCGAATGGAGCACCGCGTGGTATGACACCAAAAGCTCCGGCGGCCGATTCAAGCGCGACGCCGCGGGGTTTCGCAACTGGGTGACGCCGGACGGCGCGCCGGGCCCCTCGGGCAAGGGCGGGTTCGCGGCCGAAAGCGGGCGCTACCGGCTTTATGTGTCCTACGCCTGCCCCTGGGCGCATCGCACGCTGATTTTCAGAACGCTGAAGGGGCTGGCGCCGCATGTCGCGGTGGACGCGGTGCATCCCGACATGCTTGACGACGGCTGGACGTTTGACGCCGATTTCGACGGCGCCACCGGCGATCGACTCATGGGCAAGCGGTTCTTGCGCGAAATCTACCAGGCCAGCGCGCCGAACCTGTCATGCCGGGTGACGGTGCCGGTGCTGTGGGATTCGCGGCGCGGCGAGATCGTCAGCAACGAAAGCGCCGAGATCATCCGCATGTTCAACTCGGCCTTCGACGACGTCACCGGCAATGACGCGGATTTCTGGCCCGAGGACCTGCGCGCCGAGATCGAGGCGGTGAACGAGCGCATCTACGACACGCTCAACAACGGCGTCTACAAATCCGGCTTCGCCGCCACCCAACGCGCCTATGAGGAGGCGGTGCTGCCGCTGTTCGACACCCTCGACTGGCTGGAGGAGCGCCTGTCGCGCAATCGCTGGCTGATGGGCGACCGGCTCACCGAGGCCGACTGGCGGCTGTTCACCACGCTGTTTCGTTTCGATCCGGTCTATGTGGGGCATTTCAAATGCAACATCCGCCGGCTGGTGGATTATCCGAACCTGTGGGCCTATACGCGGGCGCTGTATCAGCGGCCCGGCGTGGCCGCGACCTGCCGGCTGGATCACATCACCCGGCACTACCATTTCAGCCACGATACCATCAATCCGCACCGGATCGTGCCGGCGGGGCCGCAGATCGACTACGACGCGCCTCACGAAAGGGGCTGACGGGACGAGGCTGGCGGGGCGAGGCTGACGGGGCGAGGCTGACGGGACGAAACGAGACTGGACTGGACTGGCAGGGCGGGGCGGGGCAAATGCGGATGCCGCGGTAACACTGCGTTAACCGAGCCGCGTTAACCATTCGTTCGGCATTGGGCGCCGTCGCCCGGACGCGCAGGACAGGAAAGACGCGGCTTTGAACACTCCCGCCCATGTGATCTTCGCGCTCGCCGCCTTCGCGCGCCCGGCGCGGCGGTCCGGCGCGCCGGACGAGACCTCGCGCCGCATTCGCGCCCGCGCCCTGGCGGCGGCGTTCGGCGGGCTGCTCCCCGACATCTCGCTGTTCGTGATGGTGCCCTGGCAGCGCTATGCGGAGGGGCGCAGCTTCCAGCAGGTGTTCGAGGAGGATTACCGCAGCGATTTCTGGCAAGGCGTGTTCTCGGTGGATAATTCGGCGCCGCTGTATCTGCTGCTCATGGGCGTCGCGCTGCGCCTGGGCCCGCGCTGGCTGGCGGTGCTGGCGGCGGCGTCGCTGCTGCATGTCGCCTTCGATTTTCCGCTGCACAACAACGACGCGCGGGCGCATTTCTGGCCGCTCACCGATTGGGTGTATCAGAGCCCGCTCTCCTATTGGGACAACGCGCATTACGCCTGGCTGGTGCTGCCGGCCGAGATCGCCATGTGCGCGGTCCTGAGCTGGATCCTGTGGCGGCGCTTCACCGCCCCCGCCGCGCGCGCGGCGATCGCCGCCCTGCTGATCGCCGAGATCCTGCCGACCATGATCATCCCGCTGATCCTGCATTGACGCGCCTCCCGATGCGGCGCAGCCGCGAGGGCCGGGCCCAACGGGAGGAGCCCCCTTCAGGGGGCGAACGACGGGCGGGAGGGCTCCGCCGCGGACCCGGCCAAAGGCCGAATGCACGCCTGTGCGGCAGACGCCAGCGCCCCACATCACGAGTCCACGGCCTGGCTGAACCGCCGGGGGCGGCTCCCGCCCGTCGGACCGCCCCTGCGGGGCCGCCTCCCGTTGGGCCGGGCCCTCGCGGCTGCGCCGCATCGGGATCGATCGCGATGGAGTCAAAGCCGCGCGCGCATCGCGTCGGCGAAGGCGAGCGCGGCGCGGCGGATGCGCGCGATCTGGGCGGTGTTTTCGTGCAGCACCAGCCAATAGGCGCGGGTGATGCGGGTCAGGTCCGGCAGCACCGGGCGCAGCGACGCGTGCCGCCGCGCGATGAAATCGGGCAGGATGCACAGCCCGCCGCCCGCCAGCGTCAGCTCAAGCTGCACCAGCAGGCTGGTGGAGGTCAGGCGCGCCGCCAGCCCCGGCCCGGTTTCGGCCATGTAGTCCAGCCCCTTGTCGTAGATCAGGTCCTGCACGTAGCCGATCCCGCGCAATCCGCGCAGATCCTCCAGCGTTCGCGGCGCGCGCCCGGTCATGTAACCTTCGGTGGCGTAGAGCCGCAGGTGGTAATCGGCGATCTTGCGGATCCGCAGCCGGCCGGTTTCCGGCGGCGTCACCACCACGGCGAAATCCGCCTCGCGCTGGCTCAGGGAAAAGCTGCGGGGCAGGGCGACGATCTGCAGGTCGAGCTCGGGATGCGACTCGCACAGCGCCACCGCCGCCTCGGTGACCAGATGCGAGGCGGCGCCTTCCGGCATGCCCACCCGCACCGCGCCCGACAGCGCGTGCAGCCGCCCGCCCACCGCCTCGGACGCGGCCATGGCGGCGCTTTCCAGCGCCTCGGCCGTGGGCAGCAGCCGCTGCCCGGCGCCAGTCAGCGCGTACCCCTTGGGCGAGCGGTCGAACAGCTTGGCCTGCAAGGCGTTTTCCAGCGCGCCCACCCGGCGCGACACGGTGGCGTGGTCCACGCCCAGCGCCCGCGCCGCCGCGGTCAGTCGCCCGCTGCGCGCGACGTGCAGAAAAAAACGAAGGTCATCCCAGTTCATCAGTGTCATTGTGCATATCTGCACAATGGAATGAGAAAGATTCGTCTTGCCCGCACGGGATTTTGATTGATGTTGCACGTGAGGCGCCGCTAAACCGCAGCAGGGTTCCAGCCGGACCGCAACACGACATCCCGGGAGGATAATGCATGACCATCGAACTCACCCACTGGATCAATGGCAAGCATGTGAAGGGGACGTCGGGCCGCTTCGCCGACGTCTGCAACCCCGCCACCGGCGAAGTCGAAAAACAGACCCCGCTGGCGACGGTCGAGGAAATGAACGCCGCCGTCGCCGGGGCGAAGGCGGCGCAGCCGGCCTGGGCCGCCACCAACCCGCAGAAGCGCGCCCGGGTGATGATGAAATTCGTCGGCCTGCTGCATCGCGACATGGACAAGCTGGCCGAGGCGCTGTCGCGCGAGCACGGCAAGACCCTGCCCGACGCGCGCGGCGACGTGGTGCGCGGGCTCGAGGTCGCCGAATTCTGCATCGGCGCGCCGCATCTGCTGAAGGGCGAGTTCACCGACGGCGCCGGCCCGGGCATCGACATGCATTCCCTGCGCCAGCCGCTGGGCGTCGCCGCCGGGATCACCCCGTTCAACTTTCCGGCGATGATCCCGATGTGGAAATTCTGCCCGGCGATCGTCTGCGGCAACGCCTTCATCCTGAAGCCGTCGGAGCGCGATCCCTCGGTGCCGCTGATGCTGGCCGAGCTGATGCAGGAGGCGGGCCTGCCCGACGGCATCCTGCAGGTGGTCAACGGCGACAAGGGCGCGGTCGACGCGATCCTCGATCACGAGGACATCGGCGGCGTCGGCTTCGTCGGCTCGACCCCGATCGCGGCCTATGTCTATGCGCGCGGCACGGCGGCGGGCAAGCGGGTGCAGTGCTTCGGCGGCGCCAAGAACCACATGATCGTCATGCCCGACGCGGATCTCGACCAGGTGGTGGACGCGCTGATCGGCGCCAGCTTCGGCGCGGCCGGCGAACGCTGCATGGCGATCTCGGTGGCGGTGCCCGTGGGCAAGGAGACCGGCGACCGGCTGATCGAGGCGCTGACGCCCCGCGTCGAGGCCCTGAAGATCGCCCCCTACACCGACGGCGACGACGCCGATTTCGGCCCCGTCATCACCCGTGAATCCCAGCAGCGCATTCTCGGGCTGATCGGTCAGGGCGTGAAGGAAGGCGCGAAACTGGTGGTCGACGGGCGCGACTTCAAGATGCAGGGCTACGAGAACGGCTTTTTCGTCGGCGGCTGCCTGTTCGACGACGTCACCCCGGACATGGAGATCTACAAGCAGGAGATCTTCGGCCCGGTGCTCACCACCGTCCGCGCCGACAGCTACGAACAGGCCCTGAAGCTGGCCATGGACAACGAATACGGCAACGGCACGGCGATCTTCACCCGCGACGGCGACACCGCGCGCGATTTCTGCAACCGCATCAATGTGGGCATGGTCGGCGTCAACGTGCCGATCCCGGTGCCGCTGGCCTACCACACCTTCGGCGGCTGGAAGAAATCGGTGTTCGGCGATCTCAACCAGCACGGCCCGGACGCGTTCCGCTTCTACACGCGCACCAAGACCGTGACCTCGCGCTGGCCCTCGGGCATGCGCCAGGGCGCGGAATTCTCCATCCCGACGATGGACTGACGCGTTTTTCGCGGGGCGACGGCGACGCCGCCCCGCGACCTGCATGCGCCGGCGTCGACGCTTGCGCAGGGCGGATCCCGATCCGCCATTGGCGCGGCGCCGCCGTCGCGCGGCGCCGCAATTGCGCGCTGAACGGGAGCCGCCCCATGGATTTCGCCCTTAGCGAGGAACAGCAGGCCATCTTCGACATGGCCCGCGATTTCGCCGCCGAACGCATCGCCCCCTTCGCCGCCCGCTGGGAGGCGGATGGAACCATCCCCCGCGAAATCCTGCGCGAGGCCGGGGCGCTGGGGCTCGGCGGCGTCTATGTGGCCGAGGATGTGGGCGGCTCGGGCCTGTCGCGGCTCGACGCCACGCTGATCTTCGAGGCGCTGTCCATGGCCTGCCCCTCGGTGGCCTCCTTCATCTCGATCCACAACATGTGCGCGCGGATGATCGACGCCTATGGCTGCTCCGACATGCGCCGCAAATACCTGCCCGGGCTGTGCAGCATGGAGACCGTCGCCTCCTACTGCCTCACCGAGCCGGGCGCCGGGTCGGACGCGGCGGCGCTGGCGACGAAGGCCGAGCGCAGCGGCGGCGACTGGCTGCTGAACGGCGCGAAAGCCTTCATTTCCGGGGGCGGCTATTCCGATCTCTATCTGGTGATGTGCCGCACCGGCGGCCCCGGGGCGAAGGGCATTTCCTGCCTGCTGGTCGAGGACGGCGCGCCGGGGCTCAGCTTCGGCGCGCGCGAACGCAAGATGGGCTGGAAGGCCCAGCCAACGGCGCAGGTGCAGATGGACGATTGCCGCGTCCCGGGCGAAAACCTCGTCGGCGAGGCGGGGCGCGGCTTCAGCTACGCCATGGCCGGGCTCGACGGCGGGCGGCTCAACATCTCCGCCTCGGCGCTGGGCGGCGCGCAGGCGGCGCTGGACGCGACGCTGACCTATATGGGCGAGCGCAAGGCCTTCGGCAAAACCCTCGACCAGTTCCAGGCGCTGCAATTCCGGCTCGCCGACATGGAGATCGAATTGCAGGCCGCCCGCGTGTTCCTGCGCCAGGCGGCGTGGAAGCTTGACGCCGGCGCGCCCGACGCCGCCAGGCATTGCGCCATGGCCAAGCGTTTCGTCACCGACACGGCGTTCAAGGTCGCCAACGAGGCGCTGCAACTGCATGGCGGTTACGGCTATCTGGAGGATTACGGCATAGAAAAGATCGTCCGCGACCTGCGCGTGCATCAGATCCTTGAGGGCACCAATGAAATCATGCGCCTGATCACGGCGCGCGCCCTGCTGGCGGAGCGCGGCTGATGCCCGATCTCGACATCCGCATCGCCGGCAAGGCCGGGCGCATCACGCTGAACCGCCCCGAGGCGCTGAACGCGCTCACCCACGACATGGCGCTGCGCATCGAACGCGCGCTGCTGGCCTGGCGCGACGACCCGGCGGTGGCGCTGGTGGTCATCGACGCCGCGGGCGACAAGGCGTTCTGCGCCGGGGGCGACATCCAGAAACTGTATGCTTCGGGACGCGCCGGGGATTTCGACTACGGGCGCCGGTTCTGGGCCGACGAATACCGGCTGAACGCGCTGATCGGCGGGTATCCAAAACCCTATGTGGCGCTGATGGACGGCATCGTCATGGGCGGCGGGGTCGGGATCTCGGCCCATGGCTCGCATCGCGTGGTCAGCGAACGCGCCCTGCTGGCGATGCCGGAATGCGGCATCGGGCTGATCCCGGACGTGGGCGGTTCGCTGCTGCTGGCGCGCGCGCCGGGGCGGCTGGGCGAATACCTGGGGCTGACCGGCGCGCGCATCGGCGCCGCCGACGCCATCCTGACCGGCTTCGCCGACAGCTTCGTCAGCGCCGGGGCGCTGCCGGGGCTGATCGCCGCGCTTGAAGATTGCGGCGACGCGGGCGCGGTCGATCAGGCGATCGCCGCCGCCGCCTGCGCGCCGCCCGCGGGCGAACTGGCGGCGCGCCGCCCCGCCATCGACGCCGGGTTCGACGGCGAGACCGCGCTGGAGATCATCGCCGCCCTGCAGGCGCTGGCCGCGCTGCCGGCGGGCGACTGGGCCGCCAGGGCGGCGAAGGCCATGCGCCGCAACTGCCCGCTGTCGGTGGCCTGCGCGCTGGAAACCATCCGCACCGCCCGCGACCTGCCGGACCTGAAAACCGCGCTGATCCACGAATACCGCTTTTCATGGCGCTGCATGGAACAGGGCGAGTTCCTGGAAGGCATCCGCGCCGCGGTGATCGACAAGGACCGCAGCCCGGATTGGGCGGTGGCCCGACTCGAAGACCTGCCCCAGGCCAAGATCGACGCCATGATCGGGCCGCTGGGGGCCAATGAACTGGCGCTCTGAACGCCGCGAAACGCCGAACGCACGCATCGCCGGCTTGATCGGGAGAACGGGAATGAAAACAATCGGGTTCATCGGACTTGGCAACATGGGCGCGCCCATGGCCGCCAATCTCGCCGCCGCGGGCTACGAGGTGACCGGGTTCGACCTTGCGCCTTTCGAAATCGCCGGGGTCGAGAAGGCCGACAGCGCCGAGGCCGCCGCCGCGGACAAGGACGCGGTGATCGCCATGCTGCCCAACGGCGCGATCCTGAAAGCCGTCTACGCGCAGATCACGCCCCACGGCAAGCCGGGCGCCTGTTTCATAGATTGTTCGACGGTGGACGTGGACAGCGCCCGCGCGGCGCATGAAATGGCCGCGAAGGCCGGGCTGCTGTCGGTGGACGCGCCGGTGTCGGGCGGGGTCGGCGGGGCCTCGGCGGGCACGCTCACCTTCATGGCCGGGGGCGCGAAGGACGCCTTCGCCGCCGCCGAACCGCTGTTCGAGGTCATGGGCCAGAAGGCGGTGCATTGCGGCGAGGCGGGGGCCGGGCAGGCGGCCAAGATCTGCAACAACATGATCCTCGGCGTGTCGATGATCGGGGTCTGCGAGGCCTTCAACCTCGCCGATCGGCTGGGGCTGGACCGGCAGGCGATGTTCGACGTGGCCTCCACGTCCTCGGGGTATTGCTGGTCGCTCAACGCCTATTGCCCGGCGCCGGGCGTCGGTCCGCAAAGCCCCGCCGACAACGATTACAAGCCGGGTTTCGCGGCCGAGCTGATGCTCAAGGATCTGCGCCTCAGCCAGCAGGCCGCCGAGGCGGTGGGCGCCGCCACCCCCATGGGCGCCCGCGCCGCCGCGCTCTACGAGGATTTCGTCGGCGACGGCGGCGCGGGCATGGATTTCTCGGCCATGCTGCCGCGTCTGATGAAAGCCGCCCGCGAGGACTGAGCCCGCCCGCCGCCAGAACCTGCGATCACATGGCGCGCAGATAGCGCCGGGTCTCCACCGGGGTGACCTGATCCTCCAGCAGCGCCAGTTCCCGCGCGCCCTGGGTCAGCGCCAGCTCCAGCATCTGCGGGTGCAGGATGCGTCCGAGAAACGCGGAGCCCCGCGCCGCCTCCAGCGCGGCGGCCATGCTGGCGGGCAGCGGCGCGTGCCAGTCCTCGTCATAGGCGTCGCCCTGCGAGGGCGCGGCGGGCTCGCGCCCGTCCTCGATGCCGTCGAGCCCGGCGTGGATTTCCGCGGCGATCAGCAGATAGGGGTTGGCGTCCGCCGCCCCGTCGCGCTTTTCGATGCGCACCGCGCTGTCATGGCCCTCGATCACCCGCAGCCCCACCGACCGGTTGTCCACCGCCCATGAATCATTGGTCGGGCAATAGGCGTAGGGGCGCCGGCGGCGATAGGCGTTGGGCGTGGTCGAGCCCAGCAGCGACATCTCGGCCATGCGCCGCTGCATCCCGGCCAGATAGCTGCGCCCCAGCGCGTTGATGCGGCCATCCGCGGCGAAGGCGTTGCGCCCGTCGCGCCACAGCGAATGGTGCAGGTGAAACCCGGATCCCGACTGGTCGATGAAAGGCTTGGCCATGAAGCTCGCCAGCAGCCCGTGGCGCCTGGCCATCTGCTTGACCGTGGCGCGCAGCAGCAGGGCGTGGTCGGCGGCCTCCAGCGCCGGGCCGTAGCGGATGTTGATCTCCACCTGACCGGGGGCGAATTCCGGGTTGGATTGCTCGATCGGCACGCCCATTTCGGTCAGATGGCGGCGGATCGGGCCGAGGATCGGTTCCAGATCGGCGGCGCGGCCGAGCCCGTAGCATTCCATGTCGTCGTCAAGCGGCAGGCCGGTTTCGGGGTCGAGCAGGTAGAATTCCAGCTCCGCGCCGATCTGCACGTCGAAATCCATCGCCGCGGCGCGCGCGACGGCGTCAAGCAGCGGCAGGCGGGGGTCGACCGGGACCGGGGCGCCGTGATGGTCCCGCGCCGCGCCCAGCGTCAGCCATACGCCGTCTTCGCCGGGCGCCGGGCGAAACGGGCCGCGCGGCAGGATATGGAGGTCGGGATAGCCGGTTTCCTTGCCCGAATAGCTCGACGGCATCAACCGGCTGGTCACGTCCATGGAGAAGAACGTGTTGTCGAGCGCCACGCCGCGCGCGCGCACCGAGGGCCAATGCGCCGCCGCCACCCGCTTGCCGCGCATGATGCCGTTGATGTCGCCGACCCCGACGATGATGGTGTGCGCGCCCTCGGGCGGATCCGCCGGCGGCGGCGCGTTGAAATCCTGAGTCATTCTGGTCCTGCGGTGTTCGGAGATTTGTGATCACAACAGGAATAGACCCGGCGCGGGGCGAGAGCAAGACGCCCGCGCGCGGCGCTGGTCAGTCGTCGTGCTGGCGCTTCATGGCCTCGTAGGCGGCGCGCCAGTCGGCGATCTCGCGGCGCAGATCGCCCAGCGACTCCATGGTGGCGGCGATCTCGGCCTCGCGCTCGGCGAGGCGCGCGCTCAGCTCGGCCCGCTCGGCCGCGTGGGCGGCGGTGAGCCGGGCCTCGGTCTCGCGCTCCCGGGTCAGCGCCGCATCGCGCTCCGCATTGGCGGCGAGCAGCAGGTCGGCCATCTGCGAATGTTCGGCCAGCGCCGGCGCCCCGCCGCGGATCAGCCGCGCCCAGAGCGCGTGCAGCGCCCAGCCGATCGCCGCGGCGAGCAGCAGGATGACGGCGATGGCGGCGGTGAGTTCGATGCGGGTCATTGGGCGGGGTCCGTGCTGGTCGGCGCGGCGGGATCGGCGGCGGCAAGGGCCGCCGGCGCGGGGGCGAGCGCGGTGAAGGCGATGCGGCGGTTGCGGGCGCGACCGGTCTCGGTGGCGTTGTCGGCGATGGGCCGGCTTTCTCCATACCCCGCGGCGCGCATTTTCTCCAGCGACACGCCGCGCGCGAACAGCGCTTCAAGCACCGCGTCGGCGCGGGCGCGCGACAGGCGCAGATTGGTGCTTTCGCGTCCCTGGCTGTCGGTGTGCCCGCCGATCTCGACGGTGACGCCCCGGCAACGGCGCAGCAGCGCCGCCAGCCGGTTCAGGGTCAGCGCGCTGCTGCGCTGGATTTCCGCCGAGGACGGGGCGAAGGCGATCGGGGCCGCGGATTCAACGGCCCCGAGCCGCGCGATGCAGTCGCGCGGCCCGACCGGCAGCCTTGCGGCCAGCGCGGGCAGGTCAACGCGCAGCCGGCTGCCGGTGGCGTCGAGCCCGCCCGGCGCCTCGGCCAGCGCCGCGCGCGCGGCGGGCACGTCCTCGGGGGCGGCGACCACGCCCACCAGTTCCAGCCGCGCGCCGTCATAGGCCGCCGTGCCCGATTGCAGACGCGCCAGCGCCTCCAGCCCGGCGAGCGCCGCGCGCCGCCAGCCCATGGGCGGCGGGGTCGGCGACACCGTCAGCCGGTCGCGCACCGAGGCGGCGCCGAACAGCGCCCGCGCATAGCTCGCCACCGCCACCCGCGTGGTCTCGTCGGGCGCGGCGCCGCTGAGCGACACGCCCCGCACGCCGCGGCTGGCGGCGAACCAGCGCGGCGCCTGATCGGCGCCGGCTGGCGCGGGGGGCGGCGCGGGGGGCGGCGGCGGGGCGATGGCGGTCATGGAATAGGCGGCGCCCAGCGCCAGATCCAGCCTGCGCGCCGCGGTTTCGAACCGCTCCAGCGGCGTCGGGGCGAGCCCGGTCAGCCGCGCCTCGCTGTCCATCAGTTCGAAACGCGCGGCGGGCAGGGCGGCCAGCGCCGCCAGCCCGGCCAGCACCGCCTCGTTCCAGGCGCCCGAGGGCGCGCCGAGACCCACCTCGCAGCGCGGCGCCGGCAGCGCCGCGCGCTGGCCTTGCGCCGCATCGTCGGGCGAGGGCAGGGCGGCGAAGGCGGCGAGCAGGGACGCGGCCTCGGCCTCGGAGCTCGCATGACAGGCTAGCAGCGTCGCGCCGTTGCCGGTGCGCGCGGCGGCGAAGCGAAATGGGCTGAGCGCCGGGCGTGGCGCGAAGATCTCGATCTCAAGCGCCAGCCCGTCGGGGGCTTCGTCGCGGATGCGCCGCGCCATCGCCGCCTTGGCCAGCGGAGTGTCGGCGCGGGTTTTCAGCCGCAAGCGGCCCGGGGCGATCTCGACGCGCCCCTGGGGCAGCCGGGTCAGCAGCGCGGCGGCATAGTCGCGGGCCAGGCGCCAGGCCGCGGGATCGGCGGCATCGGCGGCGGGCAGGGTGGCGTCGGTCAGCGCCAGATCCGCCGGCAGGGCGGCGCGCCAGGCCTCGATCGCCCCGGCCTCGCCAGGGCTGCGCCCGGCGAGCGTGACGCCGTCGGCGTCCCGGATCGCCACCACCAGCGGCGGCTGATCGGGGGGCTGCGGCGGCGGCGGCGCCAGGGCGATCACCAGCCGGTCGGTCAGCCGCGTGACGCCGCCGAGCGCGGCCAGCGCGTCGAGCGCCGCCAGCCGCGCCGCCGCGTCCGGGGCCGCGCCGCGCGCGGTCAGATGCGCGCCGTCCACGTCCAGTCGCAGCCAGGCGAAAGGCGCGACCGCCGCCCGCGCCTCGGCGGCGACCCGCGCCTCGATCCAGCCCGAAAGCGCCCACGCGCCCGGCCCGGCCAGCGCGATCAGCGCCATCATGCCCAGACCGATGCGCGCCCGGATGCCGTTCATGTCCGCCTGCCTCCCGATTCCGATCGCGCGGCCCGCGTCGCCGCGGTTTTTGGCTGCGCCGCCGCGCGCCGCTGCTACACTGCGCGCGCAGACAGAAATATTGCGCCGGCGGCCCTTGCCGCAACCCCTTCGTTGCATCGGGGCGCCGTCGCCGCGCCAGCAGATCGTCACGCCATGCCGCATTTGATCCTCGAATACTCGCCCAATCTCGACGCCGTCGCCGATGTCGACCGGCTTTGCGCGCGGTTGCGCGACGCCATGGCCGAGACCGGCGCGTTCCCGCTGGCGGGCATTCGCGTGCGCGCCCATCGCTGCGCGCATTTCGTCATGGCGGACGGCGATCCGCGCTGCGCCTTCGTGCATGCAGTGGCGCGCATCGGCGCCGGGCGCGCGCCCGAGACCCGCCAACGCGCCGGCGAACTGGTGTTCGCGGCGCTGGTCGCGGGGCTGGCCGAGGCGAGCGACGCTTTCGAACTGGCGCTGTCGCTGGAGATGGTGGAGATCGACCCGGTCGCCGCCTTCAAGCGCAACCCGACCCATGAACGCCTGTCGCGGGGCGCGTCATGAGCGACCCGCGCGCGCTCATCGAACAGGCCCGCGCCCTGCTGGCCGAGGCTGAATCCGCCGCGCTTGCCGGTCTCGGGCGCGAACGCGGCCGCGCCCGGGGCGCCCTCAACCAGATCCGCTGGGACGCCGCGAAGATGCAGCGCCCCGAGCGCGCCCGGCTGGGGTTCTCGCAAGCCGGGCAGGACATGCGGCTGGATGCGCTGGTGTTTCGCGGCAAGCGGCGCGGGACTTTCGTCGATCTCGGGGGGTTCGACGGGGCGGAGGGGTCTAACACGCTGTTTTTCGAACTTTTTCGGGACTGGAGCGGCGTGCTGGTCGAACCCTCGCCGGCGCGCATCGCCGAGGCCCGCGCCCTGCGCCGCTGCCCCTGCCTGCGTGCGGCGGTGGCGGGCGCGCGCGGCGAGGCGGAGTTCATGGAGATCACCTCCGGCTACCGGCAGATGAGCGGGTTGGTGGCCAGCTACGACCCGGGGCTGCTCGATGCGGTGCGCGGCAACCCGGCGCATGAGGAGCGCCGCTTCGCCGTGCAGACCCGCACCCTGCCCGACATTCTCGACGAGGCCGGGCTGCGCGCCGTCGACTACGTGTCGCTGGACGTGGAGGGGGGCGAGCTGGCGATTCTTGAATCATTCCCCTTCGATCGCTACGACATCGCCGCCTGGAGCATCGAGAACAATGCGGGCGGCCCGGAGATCGGCCGGATCATGCGCGCCGCGGGCTACGACCTGATCGAGTATTGCGGGCAGGACGAGCTTTACGCCCTGCCCGGCGCGATGCGGGGCGCCGACCCCGCGGATATCGCGCGCGCTTGACCCGTCGCGCGGCGCCGCCTAACCAGATCGGGCCTTTGAAACCCGCCCCCGCAGGAGCCCCGCATGCACGATCGGAATCATCTTGTCGCCGCCCTGCGCGCGGCCTCGGTCGGGCGCGAGGACGCGGTGTTCGCGCATTTGCCCGATGGCGGAACCCGCAGCTACGGCGCGCTGTTCGACAACGCCGCGCGCTGCGCCGGGGCGCTGGTCGCGCTTGGGGTGGCGCCGGGCGATCGGGTGGCGGCCCAGGTCGACAAGTCTTTGCGCGCGATCGAACTGTATCTGGGCGCCGTGATGGCGGGGGCGGCGTTCCTGCCGCTCAACCCCGCCTACACCGCCGCCGAGCTTGGCTATTTCCTCGGCGATGCTGAACCGGCGGTTTTCATCTGCGACCCGGGCAAGCGCGCGGCGCTGCAGGAGATCGTCGCGCCAGGCGTGCCGCTGCTGACGCTGGACGGGGCCGGGGAGGGCGCGCTTTCCGAGGCCCTCGACGCGGCGGCGCCGATCGAACCGGTGGCGCGGGGCGCCGAGGATCTGGCCGCGATCCTCTATACCTCGGGCACAACGGGACGATCCAAGGGCGCGATGCTCAGTCACCGGGCGCTGACATCCAACTCACTGACTTTGCGCGACTATTGGCGATTTTCCGCCAATGACGTGTTGATCCACGCCTTGCCGATCTTTCATACGCACGGGCTGTTCGTCGCCACCAACGTGACGTTGATGGCCGGGGGGGCGGTGATATTCCAGCCCGGTTTCGACGCAGAGGCGGTGCTGGACGCCCTGCCACGCGCCACGGCGATGATGGGCGTGCCCACTTTCTACACGCGGCTGCTGGCGCGCCCGGAACTGACGCCGGATCTGTGCGCCAACATGCGCCTGTTCGTGTCGGGTTCGGCGCCGCTTCTGGCCGAAACCCACGATCAGTGGCGCGCCCGCACCGGCCACGCGATCCTCGAACGCTACGGCATGACCGAAACCAACATGAACACCTCCAACCCCTATGACGGCGATCGTCGCGCCGGCACGGTGGGGTTTCCGCTGCCGGGCGTGGAGGTGCGGATCATGGATGGCGGCGCGGCGGTTGCGCGCGGCGAGATCGGCACGCTGGAGGTGCGCGGCCCCAATGTTTTCTCCGGCTATTGGCGCATGCCGGAAAAGACCGCCGAGGAACTGCGCCCCGATGGCTGGTTCATCACCGGCGATCTCGGCCTGATCGACGAACGCGGCTACGTGCAGATCGTCGGACGAGGCAAGGATCTGATCATCTCCGGCGGGTTCAACGTCTATCCCAGGGAGGTCGAATCCGAAATCGACGCCATCGACGGCGTGCTGGAAAGCGCGGTGTTCGGCCTGCCGCATCCGGATTTCGGCGAAGGCGTCGCCGCGGCGGTGGTGCGCGCGCCGGGCGCGCGGGGCGCAGCGCTGACCGCTGCGGACATCCGTTCGGCGCTTGCGGATCGCCTGGCGAAGTTCAAGCAACCCAAGCTGATCGAGTTCCTGGACGCGCTGCCGAGAAACGCGATGGGCAAGGTGCAAAAGGCCGAGTTGCGTCGCGCATACGCGGATGCGTTCGTGAAGCGCGACGGGTGGAATCGAAACGACGGGGTCGGTTGATTTGGGCTCTGGATCAGAACCCGGCAACATGACGGTTGCCGTGATGGACCTGCCACGGCTTGATGTCGCTCCGGCTTCTCATTCATGCGGCTCGGCCTTGATTGTCTTGAAGAAGGTCTCGACGGCCGCGTTGCCGCAGCAGTGAACCGCGCCGGGTTTGCCGGATGCTGATTTGTCTAAGTTGCGCGGCCATGTCCTTTCTTTCCAGAGCCGCGTAGAAGTTTGCCTCGGCTTCTGCCGGCGGGATGTTCCTGATGGGTTCCAGAAGGCGGCGGTTGTTGAACCAGTCGACCCATTCGAGTGTGGCGCATTCGACGGCTTCAAAATTGCGCCAGGGTCCCCGTCGATGAATGACCTCGGCTTTGAACGGGCCGTTGTCATGGGACTCTCCGACACTGCCGACGGACGGCGCGATCTTGGTTTCGGCCAGCCGTTCCGTGTATTTGATGGACAGATATTGCGATCCGCGATCCGAATGATGGACGAGCTTGTCCTGTGCTGGCCTGCGTTGATGACTGGCTTGTTCCAAAGCATCCAGAACGAAGTCCGCACTGGCCGTGCGGCTGGCCCGCCAAGCGACCATCCGGCGGGCAAATACGTCGATGACAAAGGCGACATAGACAAAGCCCCGCCACGTGGCGACATAGGTGAAGTCGCTGACCCAAAGCACGTTTGGCGCAGGAGCGTGGACCTGGCGGTTCACCCGATCCAGCGGGAAGGCGGCGCCTTGTCGGGAATCGTCGTCTTGGGTTTCTTGCCGCGAATGACGCCTTCAATCCCGATGTTTTTCATCAACCTGGCGATTGTGCCGCGCGCAATATCTAATCCTTCCCGCCGCATCTGATGCCAGATATTCCGGACGCCATAGACGCTGGTCCTTGTCCTCAAAGACCCGCTTGATCTCGGGCTTGAGTTCCGCGTTGCGCTGCGCCCGATCCGATAGACGCGATGGATCGGCGCGCTTGACCAGGTTTTCATAGAACGTCGCAGGGGCAATCGGCAGCACGCGGCAGATTGGTTCGACCCCGTGGTCAGCGCGGTGATCTTCTATGAACTGGATCATCGTTTGAATGGGCGGTCGAGCTCCGCCTGCGCAAAATATGCCGATGCCTTGCGAAGGATCTCGTTGGCCTGTTTCAGTTCCCGGTTGTCGCGCTCAGGGGCCTTCATCTTCTCGACCGTTTCGGTCGGGATGCCGCCGCGTCGGCCGCTGTCGACCTCGGCTTTCTTGCCCCACTCATTCAGCGTTTGCGGCGCTCAGCCGATCTTCGCATAGATCGACAGGATCGCAGACCGGCGGCTCTCATGCCGCCCTTGATTGTCGAATACCATCCGCACGGCACGTTCGCGCATTTCCGAGGATTACTTGTTCGTTGTTTTGCTCATGATGCTCCATCCCGATCAGGTGTTGGAGCCTCCGGCAAACCCGGCGCGGTTCAGTCTGCGCTGCAAGGAGGTCGGCCTGCGGCCCTCGAAGAGGTCGGTCGGCGACTCCTGCGACAATGCGATGTGCGAGAGCTTCTTCGCCACCCTCGAATGCGAACTGCCCGACAGGCGGATGTTCCGGACCAAGGCTGAAGAAACCCGCATGGCCGCCTTGCAGCCATTCCAGGGCCGGCGCAATCCCGGCCGACGCCATTCAGCGTTGGGCTATGTGTCGCCAGTAAGCCATGAAATTCTTGCCTGTGAATATCTGCGCCTGAATTTCACATTTTGATTGAACGAACAAGAAAATTTAAACTACTATGATCTTAAAATGGGTCTGTATTTTGCACGACTTGGATTCAAGTAATCGGGGCGAGCGTTCGCAGCGCATTGGACGCCAGCAGATTTTCGATGCTGATGCCCCCGATGCCCCCAGTCGATTGCAGCAGCGAAAGCGCCGCCGAGCCCGGCGTTGATGCGCTTGGGCCTTCTTCGGCAGATCTCCGTGCGATGAATTTTCGCAATATCACGTCCACTGCGCCGGGATCCTTGAACACCGCCAGCGAGCTGTCAGAGAATTCCGCAGACATCTTGTCGCGGAAAATGTCTCTCTGCAAATCAATGTCGAGCTTTCCCAGTTCAGGCGTAAGATTGAATGCCGCTTCCAGGACGCTGCGCACGGGCGGGTCGCCCATCACCGAGAACCAGGCCGCGCCGTCCGGGTACCTGGCGTTGGCGAAAGTGGAGATCTCGCGCCGAAAATTCAGGGCCAGCCGAAGCGTGGGATTGGATTCGCCCACCGCGATCTCGAACTGCCGGTCCTGGTAGGCGGCTGAAAGATTGTCGGCGAAGCCGGGAAGGCCCACGCGTGCGCCGCCCGCGTCGCCATACCCGAACGCCTCAGCAAGTCTTTTATACCGCGGGTCCACCAGTCGATTTGCAAAGCTTGCCGAATCCTGAGAGCCTTCCTCCAGGACTCTGCGAACAAGGGCCTGCTTGTTTGCGTCGTCGTCAAGGCCGAACGCGCCGAGAGCGACCCTCAGCAACCGTGGATTGGCAACAAGATCTGCGGCGGTCGTGGCCGAGGATATGTTCTCTTTGAAATAGGCTATGTCGCGCGCCAGAGCCGGTCCGCCGCCGAATGCGGCGCGTTGGCTTGCTTCAGTGCGCTCAAGAAAGCGCCAGCCGCCAAGGCCGGAAAGGGGAACAACTGGCTGAAAGCTCATTGCCCAGCGGTTTCCATCAGGCGAGATTCGCGCGGCAGCAGCGATCGCAAGGCTTTCAGCGCCGGATAGTATCTGCCGCCGAGGACATGGCGGGTCGCCTCGGTCAAGCGGAGATTGCTGTCGGCGTCCGTGAACACGCGGCTCAGTTGTTCGATGCCGGTCAGGAGCTGCGGGCCGGCGTTTTCAACCGCCGCCTCTCCGGCGAGAACGAGTTGCGCGATGTAGCACACTCTGCGCACCGGCGTGTTCGCCTCCTCGGGGTGGATCGCGTCGCGCAGGCGCAGCACGTTGGCGTCAGGCGTCAGGATGTTGAGGCGAGATCGCCGCGATCCGTTTTCCATAACCACGCCGTTGACCATGACGCGTTCGCCGGGCCCGAGTTTCAGGATCAGGCCAGGCATCAGACGAGCTCCGGAGCGTTTCGCAGCCCCTTCATCATCGCCGTGTTGATGTCGATCAGGGCGTCGGCCTCGGCGTCGCCGGACAGCACTTTCCGGCTGTGAGCTCTGGTGAACTCCGAGAGATAGAATATCTGGGCGCGCAGTTGCGCAGGAAGTGCGTTGTCGCCGAGCGCCACATCCGCGGCCAATGCAGTCCATAGCCGCAGATTGTCGTGAATGGCGGCCGCGAGGCGCGGGAAGCCGGCGCGGCCCTCCGCGGAAGCCGTCGTGAGCCGGTGCGTTACCAGCGCGAAGGCGCGGTATTCGTCCTGCCGGGGCGTACGCACGGCGGATTGGGAGTCGCCGTAGGCCGTGGAAGCGAGTGCGGCGGTGTTCATCGGTGTTCCTCGGTACGGGCGCGCAGCCGGACCCAAGCGGGGCGCGGAGCGTCGCCGGTCGCGGCAGACCCTGTCTCAACGGGATCAAGCGCGCCTGAAATGCTCGCGGTGACGAAGACCCGGGGCCGGCCGAAGCCGGCCCCGGGCTATTTCCGTCAGCGGAAGAGCGACAGCACGCTCTGCGGCGCCTGGTTGGCGATCGACAGAGCCTGAACGCCCAGCTGCTGCTGCACCTGCAGGGACTGAAGGCGGGCCGAGGCCTCCTCCAGATCCGCGTCCACCAGCGCGCCGATGCCCGATTTCAGCGAGTCGGTCAGCTTCGAGATGAAGTCGGCCTGGATGTCGATCCGGCCCTGAACGGAACCGAATTCGGACGCCGCATCGACCGAAGTCTGGATCAGGCCTTCGATCTCCGCCAAGGCGGAGGTGGCGCCGGCGGCCGTGGACACGTCCACGCTCGCCAGAGCCGAAAGGCCGCCCGAACCGCGCGACGCACCGAAGGTGAAGGCGGCGTCGGCATTGGTGTTGTTGGTGATCGTCAGCTCATCGGGGGTCGACAGGTCGAAGGTGAAGTTGTTGGTGTCGAGACCAGCCGCCAGCAGCGCGTTTTTCAGGCCGGACACCGCGGATTCGGCGGTGTCGCCTTCCTTGATCGTGTAGACGCCTTCCACGGAGCCGATCTGCAGGCTGATCTGATCGCCTTCGACCAGGCCCGTACCGACCGCGTTGTCCACGCCTGCGGCGGCGTTGGAAAGCGCCTCCGTCGCGGTGTCGCCGCCGGAGTTGTCAAGGAACTGGAAGGTGTCGATGGTGATCGAGTCGTTGGTCCCGCCGTCGTTCTTGTCGATCACGTTGGCCGTGCCGCCATCGGTGCCGACGCTGACCGCCGCGGAGTTGAGCGTGGTGCCCGCGCCCAGAGACAGGTTCTGCTGATCCACGCCGATGCTGCTGGACGTGACGGCGCCCGAGGAGTCGCGGTCGAGCGAGGACAGCACGTCGACGCCGGTGTTGCCGTTGGCGTTGGTGGAGGTGACCGAGCCGTTGATCAGATTCAGGCCGTTGAACTGAGCGGCGCCGACCACCGAGGTGATCTGGGAGCGCAGCGCGGAGATGTCGGTCTGGATCTTGGCGCGATCGACATTGTCTTCCTGGGCGGCGACGATCTTGCCCTTGATGTCGGTCAGCAGGTCGGTGACGGTTTCAGCGGCCTGACGCGCCACGGAGACGGTCGAATTGCCCAGCGACAGCGATTCGCTGATGCCCTTGAATCCCTTCACGTCGGACTGCATGACCTTGGAGATCGCGTAGATCGCGGAATTGTCTTTGGCGTTGCCGACTTTCTTGCCGGTGGAAATCTGGTTCTGGACCTGCTCAAGGCCCTTGTTGATGGACTTGAGGGTCTGGAGCGCGACCATCGCGCCGTTGTTTGTCAGAATGCTTCCCATTTTTCTGTCTTTCTCAGGCGAGCGGCGCTTTGACGCCGCGTTTCAGTTTAGGACCGGAATTCACCGACCCGCTCGTCGCCGTTCTGACGGTTGCGGAGTGGACCTTCGAGGTTCTCCGCGCCGACCCTTCCAAGGCCGCGATGACGATACTTGCGGCAAAACCATAAGAGACGGTTACTCGGCCCGAGAATAATTTGCGCCGCTGCATGAATATAAAATATTGAATTATCGGCGTTTTTTAAGAAATGTTTTCCGCATTCCGGCTTTTCCGCGACGTCAGGCCTCCCGCCGGCCGGCCGGGGGCTCGCCGCCGTCGAGGCAGGCCGCGAGTCGTCTGAAGCTGTCTTCGGCGCCCGCGCGCGCGCGCGTGGCGAGAAACTCGTCCAGCGCCGGATGAATGCGGATCGCGGCGTCGAGCGCCGGGTCGGCGCCGGCGCGATACAGCCCGGCCTGGATCATCGGCGCCGCGGATTCATAGGCGCCCAGAACCCGACGCGCGCGCGCGATCAGGGCGTTTTCCGATTCGTTCGCCGCGCCCGGCAGGCAGCGCGACACGCTGCGACGGATGTCGATGGCGGGGAATCGACCGCGCTCGGCGATGCTGCGGTCGAGAATCACATGCCCGTCGAGGATGCCGCGGGTGATGTCGGCGACGGGTTCCTCCATGTCGGCGCCGGCCACCAGCACGCTGAACACCGCGGTGATGTCGCCGCCGGCGCGATCGCCGCGCTCGGGTCCGGGGCCGGCGCGTTCGGCCAACCCGGCGATCAGGTTCGCGGTGGACGGCGGATAGGCGCGCAGGCTCGGGGGCTCGCCGGCGGTGAGCGCGATCTCGCGATGGGCCTCGGCGAACCGGGTGATCGAATCGACCAGCAGCAGCACGTGCTCGCCCTGATCGCGAAAATGCTCGGCCACGGACATCGCGGCCCAGGCGGCGCGGCGCTTGACCAGCGGCGACTGGTCGGAGGTGGCGGTGACCACGACGGCGCGGGCCATGCCCTCCGGGCCGAGCACGTTGTCGATGAACTCGCGCAGCTCGCGGCCGCGCTCGCCGATCAGGGCGACCACCACGATATCCGCCTCGACCCCGCGCGCCAGATCGGCGAGCAGCATGGATTTGCCGACGCCCGAGCCGGCGAAAATGCCAATTCTCTGGCCCCGCGCCAGCGGCAGCATGGTGTCGAACGCCGAAAGTCCGGTGGAAAGTCGCGCCCCGAGCCTGCGGCGGCGAATCGCTTCGGGCGGGTTTCGGCGCAGCGGCGCGGCGTGCCGGCCCACCGGCAGCGGTCGCCCGTCGAGCGGTTTTCCGAAGGCGTCGATCACCCGCCCGACCCAGTCTCGGCACGGGCGCAACCCGCTTTCGCGCACCAGCCAGACCGGGTCGCCAAGGGCGATTCCGTCGGTCGGCTCATAGGCCATGGCGATCGCGTGATCATCACCAAGAGAGACAATTTCACCTTTTATTTCATGAGCTTGAGATTCACGAAGGCTGCCGCGCCGGGCCTCCACCACGATCTGATCGCCAAGCCGCGCCCGGGGGGCCAGCCCGCGCAGGGTCAGCGCGCCGCTGTTCACGCAGCTCACCGTGCCGCCGCGCCGCGTCGGGGAGATTGCGTTGAGTTCCGCTTCCAGCTGAGTGAGGTCGATCATGGGGGCTCCGGTGTTTCGAATCGGGCGCGCAACGGCGTTTCCGGTTACGAGTTGTCAACCATCAAGGGTTAACTCTCGATTTCGAAATGGTTCGAGGGAGAAACCCGGACATGCCGACCGATCTGAAGATCCTGAACATGGCGTCGCAGCTTGCGATCCACGCCGAGCGCCGTCAGTCCGTGGTGGCGCGCAACATCGCCAACGCGGACACGCCCGGCTACAAGGCCCGCGACCTGAAGCCGTTTGCCGACAGCTACGCGGCGCGCGCCGCGCTCGATGACGCCGCGCCGTTCCGACTCGCCGCCACGCGTCCGGGGCATATCGGCGCGTCGCCCGCGCCCGAGGGCGCGCGGATCACCGAGCAGGCGCGAATCGGCGCCGCCTCGCCCAACGGCAACACCGTTTCGCTTGAAGATCAGATGATTCGCAGCGCCGAGCTGCGCATGGAGCATGATCTCGCGCTCGGCGTCTGGCGAAAATCCATCGACATTCTTCGCGCCGGCCTCGGTCGCAGCCGCTGATCCCCCCAGACACGCCCATTTCGGGAGCCTGAGCCATGTCCGACCTGATGAAATCCATGTCCGCCGCCGCCAGCGGCATGACCGCGCAGGCCGCGCGGCTGCGGATCACCACCGAAAATCTGGCCAATGTCGACACCCCCGGCTACCGGCGAAAGATGGTGCCGTTCGAGAAGATGCAGGACGCCGACGGCGGCGTGGTGCGGGCCGGGCGGGTGCAGCTCGATCGCTCCAAGCTGCCGGAGATCTACGATCCCAAGCATCCCATGGCCGACGAGAGCGGCTACTACGAGGGGTCGAGCGTCGATCTCATGGTCGAGATCGCCAACGCGCGCGAGGCCCAGCGCAGCTACGAGGCCAATCTCAAGATGTTCGACCAGGCGCGGCAGATGACCACGGAGCTGCTCGGGCTGCTCCGGCGCTGACGCGGTTTTGCTCATGATTTGATCTTCCCAGCTTCGCAAGAAGCGCCTCCAGACCCCCCAGCTCCGCAAGGAGCGCCTCCAGACCCCCAGCTCCGCAAGGAGCGCCTCCAGACCCCCAGCTCCGCAAGGAGCGCCTCCAGAAAGGAGTTCCCCCTGATGGAAACCAGCGCGAGTCTCGCCTCCCAGCTCTATTCCAGCCTGCAGCCGGCGGTGCAGCCCACCGACGGCGTCAGACAGGCGCGCGGCGCCGATTCCGGCGGAGGCTTCGCCGCCGCCGCCGCCTCGTTCATCGACACCATCCGCCAGGGCGAGCAGACCGCCAAGGCCGGCATGGCCGGGCGGGCCGACGCGCAATCCGTGGTCTCCGCGCTCACCGCGTCGGAACTGGCGGTGGAGACCGCGGTGACCATGCGCGACAAGGTGGTCGAGGCCTATCAGGAAATCCTGCGCATGCCGGTCTGACCGCCATGCTGGACGCGCTCCAGTTGATGGACGTGCTGCGCGAGGGCATATGGGCCGCCTTCAGCGCGGCGCTGCCGATTCTCGCCGTGGCGCTGATCACCGGGCTGGCCATCGGGCTGTTCCAGGCGCTGACATCGGTGCAGGAGCAGACCCTGACCTTCGTGCCCAAGCTTGGCGCCATCGCGATCATGTTCTGGGTCACCATGGGCTACATGACGGAGCTGTTCGTGAGCTTTTATCAGGATCGCGTGATCCCGTTGATTGCGGGGATCTGACATGGCCTGGCGCCGCCTGCCCGCTGTCCTGCTGGCGCTGTTCGCGGCGCCGGCGCCCGGCGTCGCCGCGACCGGTGGCGGGCGCGGGATCGAACGCCCGGCGCAGATCTGCGAACGCGCCGCCGCGCGCGCGGCGCGCGCGGCGGGCGTGCCGGTCAACGTGCTGCGCGCCCTGACCCTGGCCGAGACCGGGCGCAAGCGCGACGGCGTGCAGCGGCCCTGGGCCTGGACCGTCAACATGGAGGGCGTCGGACGCTGGTTCGACGACCGCGCCGCCGCGCTGGCTTTCGTGCGCGAGCGCCACGCCAAGGGCGCGCGCAGCTACGACGTGGGCTGTTTCCAGATCAACTACCGCTGGCACGGCGCGGCGTTCGAGTCGGTCGAATCGATGTTCGACCCGGATCTCAACGCCGCCTACGCGGCCAGGTTCATCAAGGAGCTGCACGCCGAAACCGGATCATGGGAGGCGGCGGCGGCGTTCTACCATTCGCGCACCCCGAAATACGCCAAACGCTACCGCGCGCGTTTCGAACGCATCCTCGCTTCGCTGGGATCCGCGCCGGCCATGCCCGCGCCGGGGCTGACCATGCCCGGCGCCGCGCCGCGCGACCGGACCCGGCCGCGCGTGCCGATCCCGCCCGGCGGGCCGCTGATCGCGCTGATCTCGACGCCCGGCGGCGCCGGGTCGCTGGCCGTTAGCCCCCCCGACGCCGCGCGGCAGGCGCGGCGCGGGGGGGGGGGCGGGCGGGGCCGGGCGCGGGGCGGCGGCCTGCGGGCCGCCCCCCCCCCCCCGG